>CAVGUA010000051.1:12280-13111 GCA_963632335.1 Parabacteroides goldsteinii | reverse complement strand
CTACATCAGTCATAAATTTTCCAATGCTTGATAAATTATAGGTTTGACCTCTAAATTCAATTTGAGCTCCAGCAATAATTTTTTGATATTCATTTACAAGTTGATTCTCTTTAATTTTGTCAGGAATGATTTTTGGGTCAAAAATTTTAAAACTATTTTCTATACGTTTAAAGAATGTTTCGCCAAATTTTTTGACTAATTCATCTTTAAATGGTGATTCCATAATAGCTCTATCAAAAGCTACACTATATTCACTTAGTTTTGGTCCAACTTCATCACAAATATCACTTAACTTAGAAATCTTTTTATCATTCATATCAATTGAATGACGAATAGAAATAATTGTGAAATTACTTTCAATATTGTCACTTAATTTAAAAGATTTTTGGACAACTTTAATCGCTTCTTGAGCACTTTTTGCATTCTTTAATTCATCAGTTAAAGCTTGCATTTGTCCAATAATCTTTTTTTCGTTTGGCTTTACGGCCTTTAATTCTTCAAATTTCATAAAAACTCCAATCTATTTATTTAATGGTATCAATCTCATCTTTTCTAAGTAAAACTTTTACCCACTTTGTAAAGAAAAGATTTCTCCAATAATTAAAACCAACCACATCTGTATTATATAATTGAATAGTTTCAAAATATTTAGTATTTAAATCATCTATTGTTTTTAAATTATTCACTAATTCTCTTGTATCATCAGTTCTTTTTAAATTTATACAAACCCCTTTTACAACCCCATAAAGATTTTCAGTTCCATTAAAAAGTTTTTCAAATTCTTTTGGTTCTGATTTTTCATATTTTTTAATTCGATTATCTTTTACAAAT
>CAVGUA010000051.1:0-12270 GCA_963632335.1 Parabacteroides goldsteinii | reverse complement strand
GGATTATCATAACCAAGTTTCATTAAATTTTGAGAACATTCATATAAAGTTTGAATTTTTTGATATATTAAAACATTAATTTTTTCACAATTTATTTCAATTTTCTTCTTGAAAGATCTCATAAAAAAGAATGATACAGAAACGTATATGATATAAAGAAGTAATAAAAATAAAACAATAACTGCTAACCAAACACTTTGAATAACTGAAATATTCATATGCAAAGATTATAAACGATTTTTCTAAAATATATAGTCTTTTGACTATATATACTCATTTTGTTATAATTTTGGCGATATGGAAAAGAAAATTATAGCTTTAATGTATGACTTTGATCGTACACTTGCAACTCAGGACATGCAAAATTTTAGTTTTATACCTAATTTAGGAATGACTCCTCAAGAATTCTGGGAAAAAACTAACGATTTTTGCGAAAAATATGATACCGATAGAATTTTAGGTTATATGTATGTAATGCTTGAAGAATGTAAAAAGAAAGGCATCAAATTAACATACAATTATTTAAAATCACAAGGTAAAAATGTTGAATTCTTCAAAGGCGTTTTAACTTGGTTTGATAGGATTAATGCTTATGCAAAATCAAAAGGATTTAAATGTGAGCATTATTTAATTTCAAGTGGAAATCGAGAAATTATTGATGGAACTGCTATTGCTAAAGAATTTAAACACATTTTTGGTTGCGAATTTTATTTTGATAAAGAAACCAAAATTGCAACTTGGCCAAAATTTATGATTAATTACACCCAAAAAACTCAATGTTTCTTCAAAATTAGCAAAGGTGTAACAAAAAATTACGAAGATCAAAAAGTTAATGAAAAAACATTAGTAAGAAAAATTCCATATAGAAATATGATTTATTTTGGTGATGGATTAACTGATGTTCCAATTATGATTTTAACAAAAAATAATGGTGGAACTGCTATAGCTGTCTATAACAATCCAAAAGACAAAGAAAAAGTTGAAACACTTCTTGATGATAATCGTGTAAATTTTGTTTGCAAAGCAGATTATAGCGAAAACAAAGACCTTGAAAAAATAGTTCAATTAACGATTGATAGTATTGCAATTCAACAAGAATTTTCCGATAAATACAATACAAATCAGCAAAAGAAAAGCGTATAAGTTATGAATTACGGGGTTATTTTATTAAGTGGTGATAGTTTAAGAACTTCTACTTCTTTACCAAAGCAATATTTCGTTATTGCCGGTAAAGAGGTTTTTCTTTATTCTTTCGAAATCTTTTTAAAAAATCCAAACATTTCTAAAATTTTATTAGTTGCAAACGGTGAATACTTAGATTTCGTAAAATCAAAAATTTTAAAATATGAAACATCTAAAGAAATTCATATTATCAAGGGTGGTTTTAATAGGCAGGAATCATCATTTTTAGCTCTTGATTACATTAAAAAGCATGAACAAGATACTTCGTTTATTAATGTCATCATTCATGACGCAGCTCGTCCACTAATTACTACAAAAATACTAGATTCCGTGATTGAAAAACTTAACACTTATGATGCAATTACGACTTATTATCCAATTTACGATTCAATTTGTACTTCAAAAGATTTAAAAGTAATTGATGGATATAGAACAAGAACTGAAACATTTTCTATTCAAACTCCACAAGCATTTAAATTTGATTTACTTTATCAATCACATTTAAATGCAATAAATGAAAAATGGCCTAATATTAATGATGATAGTGTTTTAGTCAAAAAAAGCGGTCACGAAGTTAATTTAGTTTTAGGTGATCGTTTAAATTTTAAAATCACTACTATTGATGATTTATTTATGGTTAAAAGAATTATAGAAGGATAAAAGTATGGAAGAAATTAAAATAGGCGATGTTATTGAAGGAATAGTTACTTCTATTAAGAAATACGGGGTATTTCTTTCATTTGAAAGTGGTTATGTTGGACTACTTCATATAAGTGAAATTTCAGGTAAATTTATATCAAATATATTTAATTACTTTGAAATTGGCGATAAAATTAAAGTCGCGGTAAAAACAATCGATAGAGAAACTAAATATTTAACAGTTTCAACGAGAGATTTGCCAAACGATGTTAGTAACTTAAAGTCTCATTATCGATCTGATAGTGTTCGTCAATCGATTAGAAATATAGATTTTTCAAAACTTGATAAAGCACTTCCACAAATGATTGAGGCTGAGTTAGAAAGAGAAAGAGGAAATAAAAAACATGATTAAGGTTGGATTTGATTACATTAAACCAAGTAAGACGGTTAATCTTCTTGATTACCAAGAAAGAGTAAGAACTATTCACCAAATGATTCGAGAAAAAACCGGATTAGGAAACGATTTCTTAGGTTGGGTTGATTATGAATCACATTATGATAGAGAAGAGCTTGAAAGAATTATTAAAAAAGCTGCTGATTGCCGTAAAAAATATGACACTTTAGTAGTTTGTGGAATTGGTGGCAGTTATTTAGGAGCAAGAGCTGCAATTGATGCACTTAATGGTTTACATCCCTTAGATAAAATGGAAATTGTATATCTTGGAAATACATTAGGTCCTGAATATGTTTCTCAAACAATGAAATATCTCCAAAAACGAAATTATTGCGTTTGCGTCATATCAAAATCAGGTACGACAACTGAAACTTCAATAGGTTTTAGATTATTGCGTGAAGACTTAGAACATAGATTTGGTAAAGAAAGTGCCAGAGATAGAATTGTTGCTGTCACTGATAAAGAAAAAGGTGCATTAAGAACCTTAGCCGATAAAGAAGGATATGAAACCTATGTTCTTCCAGATGATATTGGTGGTAGATTTAGTGTTATCACTGCTGTTGGTTTATTCCCAATTGCTTGCGCAGGAATTGATGTGAAAGATTTCCTAGCAGGTTTCTTTGCAGGTCAAAGAGAATACGATAATCCTGATGTTTTTACAAACGAAGCTTATAAGTATGCTTGCCAACGTAATCATTTATATCAAATGGGTTATTCAACTGAAATGCTTGTCAGTTATGAACAACAATATAAGATGCTTATTGAATGGTGGAAACAATTATTTGATGAATCTGAAGGTAAAACAAGTAAAGCTTTACTTGCTGCCAGCGCAGTTTTTACTACAGATCTTCACTCAATGGGTCAATTCATTCAAGATGGAAGTAAAGTTTTATTTGAAACTGTAATCTACGTTGAAAATCCAGGCGATGATATCTTAATTCCTGAAGATAAAGAAGATTTAGATGGATTAAATTATTTAGCTGATAGAAATCTTAGTTTTGTAAACCATAAAGCTTATCAAGGAACTTTAAAAGCTCACTGTGAAGTTGGAGATGTTCCAAATATTACTTTAACGCTAGACCATATGAACGCAAAATATTTAGGTCACTTTATGAGTTTCTTTATGAATGCTTGTGCTATGAGTGCTTATTTATTAGGCGTTAACCCATTTAACCAACCTGGTGTTGAAATCTATAAAAAGAATATGTTCCACCTTTTAGGTAAAAAAGGTTATTAATAAAAATGTATACAAAAAACTTGCTCCGAAAATTGGAACAAGTTTTTTTATGCTTTAATTATTCAAGAGTTAAAAGCAAAGCCATTTTAAATTTTTTGGTTGCCTTAACACTATGTAAGCCACCTTTTGCAAAATGAAAATTTTCCCCAGCTTTAATTAAATGTTCTTTCCCTTCATAGCCAACAATTCCTTCTCCATCAAGAGCAAATATTATTGCTTCTCCAGGTGCTGCATGTTCTGATAATCCAGTTTCTTCATCAAAAGCCATAACAACAAACTTCATTTTATCGTTATGAACAACATCCATATTAACAATCTTTCCATCTTGATAAGGAACAAGCTCAGCTAATTTAAAAACTTCTCCAGGTTTAACTACACTATTCATAAAATCTTCCTTTCTTATAGATATTTCTACATAAATACTACCAGTATTTGTTTTTATACCCATTGGTGTATTTAATAAAGTAATTATAGATTCATTTTCATTAACTAATTTATTAAAACCATTATTCCCATAAACAATAATTGATCCTTCTAAAACAATTAAAAGTTTATGGTAAGGATAAATTTCTGCACTTATATCCGTGTCTTTTGCTAATGAAAAATACGTTATATCATTTTTATTTCTATATATACTTTTAGAAATAGTACATCCAGGAACTGGTATATTATCTTTAGCTATTGAAAATATTTCTCCTATTTTTTCTTTCATAAAATCACCTTTATTTTTATAACACATTTTCAATTATTCTTAAAGTTTGATGCTTACTTCTTTAATATTAGAACTTTTAATCGAAAAATAAAATTTATAGTATTGGATTTTTAATTGACTAATTGAAATTCATTTGATATATTATTTAAGCACGCGTATATCGTGTATCGAGTGGATGTTTAGCTCAGTTGGGAGAGCATCGCCTTTACACGGCGGAGGTCGTGGGTTCGAGCCCCTCAGCATCCACCACAAACTATACGAATGTGTTACTTCGCTGGAGAGGTAGCAAAGAGGCTAAATGCGGAAGACTGTAAATCTTTTCCTTCGGGTTCGGCGGTTCGAATCCGCCCCTCTCCACCACTAAGTTGTTGGGGTGTAGCCAAGTGGAAAGGCAACAGACTTTGACTCTGTCATACACTGGTTCGATCCCAGTCACCCCAGCCATTTACAATATATGATCCACTAGCTCAGTCGGTAGAGCACTTGACTTTTAATCAAGGGGTCTGGAGTTCGAGTCTCCAGTGGATCACCATTTAACTTAAGATGCTCGAGTGGCGGAATAGGTAGACGCGCAGGACTTAAAATCCTGTGGCAGTTGATGCCATACCGGTTCGATTCCGGTCTCGAGCACCACAAAGTAATTAGAAATGAGCATTTTACCTGATGCTCTTTTATTTTACTTAAAGCATTAAATTTGATTTATTAAAAAGGGTTATTATAATTATTGCTATGACACACGAAGAAACTATTAAAAAAATTAATGAGACACTTGATAAAGTAAGACCATTCATCCAAAGAGATGGAGGAGATGTTGAACTTGATTCTTTTGAAGATGGCATTGTTTATTTAAATTTTACTGGAGCTTGTCAAGGTTGCTCTTTAATTGGTAATACTCTTGAAAGCGGAGTAGAAATAATCCTTATGGAAGAAGTTCCTGGAGTTAATGCTGTACGACTTGCTAGCGATAAAGAATATATAAAAGAAGCTATCAAAATTGCTGAAGAACAAAAAGCAAGAGAAGAAGCTGAAAAATTAGAGAAAGAAAAGGACCAAAAATAACGATTTGGTCCTTTTTATTTCATTTGTGACTAGTTAAAAGTCATAAGTGATTTTAAACTAAAGCAAGAAATTATCTTTGTTATTGATAACTAAATAACCTTCTCGGTTATAGACATCTTCACGATTATATAAAATTCTTTCGCCATTTGGTTTTAAAACAAAACCACCCGCTTCTTCAACAATTATTTGGAAAGCTGCTGTATCCCATTCTTTTGTGCCATCACTAAGTCTATATGTAATTTCAGCTTTACCTTCTGAAATATAACAAGCTTTGATGCTGCTTCCGCATTTTTCTACATGTTTAATTTTATCGCTATGTTTTATTGTCATGGCTTTTTCTTCATCTGTAAAATGGAAAACACTTGTTAAACATGTAAGATCTTCTTTTTTATTATTTACATGTATTTTCGTAATTGAATTTCCACGTTTCACATATGCACCACTGCCCTTGGTTGCGAAATAAATTACATTTTGAACAGGAATTGCAACAACACCTAAAACCGCTTCATGTTTATAAGCAAGAGCTATATTAACAGTAAATCCATCATCATGAGCTACAAAATCTTTTGTTCCGTCTAATGGGTCAATAATCCAAACAAAATCATTATTTAAACGGCTCTTGTCATCAGCTTCTTCTTCAGTTAAAAAAGCATACTTAGGAAATTCTTTTTCAAGTTCTTCTCTAATTAACTTATCACTTGCTTTATCTGCGCTTGTGACAGGAGAATCATCATCTTTTGTTTCAACCTTAAAGCCGTTATGATAAAAATCAAGTATGACTTTCATAGCATCCTCTGCAGCTTTTATAGCAGCATTTAGTTCTTTTTCATAGTTCATAAACATACACCTTTCAAGATAATAAAAGCTCACAATTAAGTGAGCTTTTTAATTTAAGTTTTAAATTATTCAGCTTTTCCAATGCAACCAAAGACTTCGCAATGTTCTTTAACAACATCTTTAATTCCTTGTTTTGCTGGTCCAAGAATCTTACGTGGATCATAAACTTTTTCAGGATCTGTTGTTGAACAAATTTCACGAACAAATTTAGCAAAACGTTGTTGACATTCTGTATTAACGTTAATCTTACAAGTTCCTCTATCAATAGCCATTCTTAATTGGAAATCTGGAATACCACTGCCACCATGTAAAACAAGTGGGATTCCAACTAATTCATTGATTTCTTGCATTTCTGGGAAACCAAGTTTTGGTTCGCCATGATATGGACCATGAACTGAACCTAAAGCTGGAGCTAAGCAATCAATATGTGTTTCATCAACAAGCTTTTTACATTCATTTTTATCAGCATATAAAACACCTTGTGAAACTACATTATCTTCTTGACCACCAACATGACCAAGTTCTGCTTCAACTGAAACATATTCACTTCTTGAGTGAGCATAATCAGTGACTTCCTTAACCATTCTAATATTTTCATCTAATGGATGCTTACTTGCATCGATCATAACACTTGTAAAACCAGCATCAATTGCTTTTTTACAACTTTCAAATGATGAACCATGGTCAACATGTAATGCTACTGGAACAGTAATATTGTTATCTTTAATGTAACCTTTAACCATTCCGACAATAGTGTCATAACCACCCATGTACTTACAAGCACCTTCTGAAACCCCTAAAATAACAGGGCACTTCAATTCTTGACATTCATCAAGAATCGCGGAAGTCCATTCAAGGTTATTAATGTTAAATTGACCGACTGCATAATGACCTTCATGAGCTTTCTTTAACATCTCACACATATTTACTAATGCCATATATATTCTCCTTTATTAGTAACTAAATTTATTAATATTCACCTTCTGAAGAACCTTCATCGCCATCGTCATCATCACCATTTTCTTCAGAATCATCACCAAGCCATTCTTTCTTTTCGTCATCCTCAAGATCGCCATTTTCTATGCTCTCTTTTTGTTCTTCTTCAAGTTCGCTATAAACATCATTCATATCAATATGAACTTTATCATAGGTTTCTCTTTCTCTTAAACCCCATTCATTATCTTTTAAATCTACGAAACGACCATCAAGAGTAAGATTTGTATAAAATTGTGAAATTACTTTCTTTCCGTCTTCTTCGCTCATATCTTTAAATTTTAAAACTTGACTATATAAATCTTTAAATTTCATTGATAATGGGCCGTTTTTTAAAACGGAATAAGCAACATCAACCATTGATTCATTCTTATAATTTTCAACCATAATTAACTCCTTTTTTCCGGTAATTATTATACTTTAAGCCTAAATAAAATACTATAAAATATAAAATATTTTATTTAATTCTACTAAGTGTCTCCTCTTTGCCTAAAATATTTATAATGTTAAACATTTCAATACCATGTTCGGATCCAGTTAATGTTAATCTAATTGGCATGTATAAATTTTTGCCCTTAATTCCAGTTTCATTTTGAATTGACTTAAAGATTAATTTCACACTTTCTTGTGATAAATCGTCAGTATTTTCAATTTTTTCTTTAAATTTTTGAAGTGCAACTTTACTTGATTCTAAATTTAATAATTCTTTTTCTTCATCATTAAATTCATAACTTGGATTAATGATGCTATTTAATAACTCTGAAATTTCATGACCTGTAGAAATTTCTTCCTTAAACATTAAAGAAATATTATCGAGTTCTTCTTTAGAATATTCTCTTTTAAAATTAACTTCTTTCATAAATGGTTCAATAAAAGCAAAGTATTTTTCGTTATCCATTGCTTTAATATATTGTGCATTTGTCCAAAGTAATTTTTTGTTATCAAACATCGATGGAGACGAAGAAAGTTTTTTAGGATCAAAAGCCGCAATTGCTTCCTCTTTTGAATAGATTTCTTTTTCTTTATCGGTTCCATCAATTTTGATATCAGGATTGAATCCAAGCAAAAATAAGAAATTAAAAATTGCCTCTGGAAGATATCCAAGTTTACGATATTCACTCATAAATTGAAGAATATCATGATCACGTTTAGATAATTTCTTGCCATTTGGATTAATAATAATTGTCATATGTCCAAATGCAGGAGCCTCCCAATTAAAATATTTATAGACTTGAAGTTGTTTTGGAGTATTACTTAAATGTTCTTCACCTCTTAAAACATGAGTGATATCCATTATATGGTCATCAATGACAACGGCAAAATTATAAGTTGGAATGCCATTGCTTTTGATAATAACGAAATCACCAAAATCATCAGAATTAAAATTAACTTTACCACGAACAAGATCAACAAAACTTAAATCAACACTCTTCTCCATTTTTAAACGAATAGAAGGTTTTCTTCCTTCGTTTTTAAAACGAGCTAAATCTTCTTCTGTATAATTTAAAGCTCTTCTATCATATTTGAAAGATTTTACACCATTTGATAATTGTTCTTCTTTCATTTGCTCAATTTCTTCAGGCGTTTCATAACAATAATATGCATATCCTTTTTCAACCAATTCTTCAGCATATTTTCGATATAAATCTAACTTTTCTGTCTGTCTATATGGAGCATATTTTGGATTTGGCTTTTCAGTAGATTCATCGGGAATAATTCCAAGCCAAATTAAATCATGAAGCTGACTTTCTTCGGCCCCTTCAATATTTCTTTCGATGTCAGTATCTTCAATACGAAAAACAAAATCACCATCAAATTTTTTTGCATAAAGATAATTAAATAATGCACTTCTTGCTCCACCAATATGTAAATAACCAGTTGGTGATGGAGCATATCTTACTCTAACTTTTTTCTCCATATTATTTTGAAACTCCTTCCAATAAAACAATACTTGTAGCTTCAATTGCTTGTTCTTTGCCTACGCTATCAAAACCTTCGTTAGTTCCGGCTTTTATACTAACTTGAGTTATATCAATTCCAAGAATCATTGCAATAGAACCACGCATCATAACAATATAATTTGCTAATTTTGGTTTCTCGCAAGAAATTGATATATCAATATTACTGATCTTATAACCTTGCGCTTTAATCAATGGCTTAATTTCTTTTAAAAATTCAATACTATGTCTACCTTTATTTCTTGGATCATTATCAGGAAACATCGAACCAATGTCGCCTTTTGCAAGAGCACCTAATATAGCATCAACGAGTGAATGAATAACAACATCACCATCACTATATGAAGATAAACCCATCATAGAAGGAATTGTAACACTGCCTAACACTAATGGTTTTCCAATTACTAATGCATGTATATCTTTGCCAATACCAATTCTAAACATAATTAAACATTGAACCTAAAGAAGAATATATCACTATCTTTTGCGATATAATCTTTCCCTTCTACTCTAATTTTGCCAGCTTCTTTTAAAGCTTGTTCAGTTTTATATTGCATAATATCATCATAAGAATAAACTTCTGCCCTAATAAAACCTTTTTCAAAATCGCTATGTATAATTCCAGCGCATTGAGGTGCAGTCATGCCATTTTTAAACGTCCAAGCTCTAACTTCGTCTTCTCCAACAGTAAAGAATGTAGAAAGATTTAATAATTTATAACTTTCTTTAATTAAAACATTAAGGCCACTTTCTTTTGCACCAATCGAATCTAGAAATTCTTTCTTTTCTTCTTTTGTATATCCACTAAGTTCTGACTCAATTTCGCAACAAATTGGGATGACTTTACTTCCTTCATTACTAGCATATTCTTTAACTTTTAAATAGTTTTCATTATGGTCAATATCAGCAAGATCGCCATCTCCGACATTTGCAACATAAAGAATAGGTTTGAGAGTTAATAAATTAAAATTTTTCATTAACTTATATTCTTCATCGGTTAATTTAACACTTCTAGCTGCTTTGCCATCTTCTAAAGCTTTTTTAATTTTAGTTAAAATTCCAAGTTCAAAAATCGCTTCTTTATCTTTGTTTATGGTCGCTTTTGATGAAACCTTACCAATTCTATTTGAAACTGTTTCTTCATCTGCCATTACAAGTTCTAAATTAATAATTTCAATATCTCTTATTGGGTCAATTGAATTTTCAACATGAATAATATCTTTATTTTCAAAACAACGAACAACTTCAATAATTGCATCTACATCTCTAATATGTGCCAAAAATTGGTTTCCTAAACCTTCACCATGTGATGCGCCTTTAACTAATCCAGCTATATCAAAAAATTCAAATGATGTAAAAATAGTTCTTTTTGGATTAAATAATTTAGATAAATTTTCAACTCTTTCATCTGGAACTAATACACTTCCAACATTTGGATTAATCGTAGCAAATGGATAATTTGCTGCTTCAACATGGCTATTTGTAATAGCATTAAATAATGTAGATTTACCTACGTTTGGAAGCCCAACAATTCCTGCTTTTAAACTCATAATCTTTTCTTCTCCAAATCCGTATTAAATTATATCAATTTATATTAAAAAATCATTATTAAAGGTTATTTCTTTAGAAATAACCCATCGAAGTATGTTTATATTTTTTGTTGTGCCGATAAAAAAGACCACACAAGTGGCCTTTGCTTCATCAAATTATAAAATCACAACGATATTTATTATTTAGCTGGAGCTTCTTCTTTGATGATGTCGATATCTACTGCTCTTAAACCTCTTTCAGTTTCTTGAGCTTCAAATTCGACTTTTGCATCAGCATCAACAGTCTTAAAGCCAGACATATTTAATGATGTGTAGTAGAAGAAATAATCTTTACCATCTTCACCAGTAATAAATCCGTAGCCTTTTTCCTTGTTGAATTTCTTGACTTTGCCAACATTTTTAGCCATAGAATACTTCCCTTCGTCTTTAGACCTTTTAATTATAATTTAATTGGAAAAAATATGGTAGATTTTTTAAAAGTTCATAAGTGAATTTTATAGTGTCACGTATGCAATTCTTTCGCTATATTGATATTTTTAATTGGTCGTTTTGAAAGAAGTGTCGTAATCAATGTAACAATAATCATGACAAGAAACATAGCTAAAAAAGATATATAACTAGTGTTAACTTCTGTATTTATTCCTATTTTATCAGTCATAACTTTGCTTAATAAATTCGAAGTTAATAATAAAGTAAAGCTAGAAATCAATAAACAGATGAATGATGGGAGAAAAGAATTATAAAATTGTAAACGCAATATTTCTTTTTTGGAAAAACCGATAATTGTTAGTATTGCGTAATCCTTTTTTGATTCAACTACATCAATATAATTTATGATTGATATTAGTAAAATTGAAGAAATCATAGTAACAATGGATAATCCAATCAAGATCCATTCTAAATAAGATAAAGTTTCTTCGATCCCACTAGAAAACATATCTAGAGGATCTTTAAATTTGTATTCTTCAAAATATTCATTATATTTATTAATTTGTTCTGTTGTTGGAGCCTCTTCAAATTCATAAACAATGGAATTTGGTAATAATTTAAAAGATGAAATGTTGAAAAAATCCCTAAATAAGGAAATTGTAAATGATGGTTCATTAAAAATTAGAACTTTTTCAGAATCAATAACACCAACAACTTTTAATTTGATTGTATAGAAAATATTCTTAAATTCATCTCCATCATATTTTTGCTCTATATTCATTGAAACATAAAGATCATCATGAAATTCATCATAGCCTAGCAAATCTGCCATCTTTTTAGAAATGCATATTTCATTCATTTTTTCAGGTTTTTGCCCACTCAATAAATTTCTATATTTTGAAGAAAATCTTACTATATTATCGCCTGTTTTTATAACATTCCCTTCCAAAACTCCTTTTTGCAAGACTAAATTACTCATCTCAGAAATATCAATTTTTTCAAGTTGCAAGGTTAAATTTTCTAACTTTTCCTTATCAAATGAAAAATATGTTTGTTTAGAAAAACCAGAGAAAAAATCTGTACCTAAATTTATATATCCTCCTTCTGTTGAGTAATAATAATTTTTGAAATTCGAATTAATTTTATTTAATTTTTTAGGCAAAACATAAGGAATTTCGCTTTTAAAAGCGGTATACATAAAAACTTTATTTGTATAGCAT
>CAVGUA010000050.1:0-3954 GCA_963632335.1 Parabacteroides goldsteinii | reverse complement strand
TTTTATAGAAGATTTTTCAGAATTTATAACAAAATCTACATCCTGTTTTAATTCATCTTTAAAGACTATTCGATCGTTTATAATTCTTTTTTCAATATCTTCTTTTTTATCTTTTCTTTCTTCCATTCTTTTTATTCTTATTGATTCATTGCATTCAATATAAAAGGAAACAAAAGTGCTATCATGCATATTCAAAAAATATTTAAAACCATTTGGTTCTAATATTATTACTTTATTGTCGTCAATTTCTTTTTTCTCAGATCCATAAAAATTATTATTGTAATTTACGTATTCTATAAATTCGTTATGTTCTATTTTTTCTTCAAATTTTTCTTTGGAGATAAAAAAATAGTCAAAACCATCAATTTCGTTCAATCTTTTCTCTCTGGTAGTAGTTGTTACAAACTTCTTCATCCCAAAAGATGCGATTAGTTCTTTACAAATTACAGTTTTACCGCTTGCAGAAGCGCCTACCAAAATAATCATAAACAAACTATAAAATAAAAAAATTTAAAAATAAATTAAAATTTTTTGAAAATTTTTTGAATTCCCCCCCTATTAATAGTAAAAGGAGGAATTATGGTTTCAAAAATCTTACTTACGTTAGGTCTATTTGGACTCATTACTAATAAACCTATAAATAATTTGAGTTCGTTTTCTACTAAGGAACCAAATGCAAAGAGCAATGTAGTTTATACTCAATGCTACTATGCTAAATCGGATGCAACAAAAAAACTTATTACACTAACTAGCGATTTTAGTTTTGGATATTTAGGTGAAGAAGAAACTCAAGATGTTTATTTTAACTACAAGTTACTCTCTAATGTATATAGTTATTATTGTTATTTTACATATACTACTTTTGATGGAAAAACTTCAGGCTATGAAAAAGCTTTTGATTATGGGAATGCTGGAGAAAAAGTTGGAATTTTAACAATTAATAGAAATGAATTACCATCGAATGAAGTATATTTTAAATTTTATCTAGCAGCATTTAATAGTTATAATGATATTTTTGTGGATAATCCAAAACCACTCAATCATCTTAGCATGAATTTTGTTTTACATAATAAAAACGGATTTGTAAGTGCAGCTGGTTATAGAAATGCAAAGGTTTACTATTATTATGAATTTATATTATCGGAGTCTAGGTATCGTAGATATTATGATGAGCTCTATCTTGATCTTGATTCTTATAATAATTTAAAAACAAAAGAAATTTATTTTAGATTAAAACCAGAAGATTTTGTTTTTAAATCAGTAAATATTGTTAATTCGACAGAGGCAAAATTATACATATTAAATAATAACGGCAGTTTTAACGATTGTACTGAATATGATTCGCTTGGTCGATATTTTCCGATGGTTGTTAATTCATTAGGTAAAAATTTATATAGCTTATCTTATAAAAATATTAGTAAAGGTGGTAAAAAGAACTTATATCTTGATCCATTATCGATGCATATGTATTTAGAAAAAAGAAATAATTACTATGAAGTTAAAAATATATATCTTCCTAAGAAAAGTAGTGAAATTTATAAAACTATAAAGGTTATGCCAGTTTTTACTAATTTTGGAAGTAACTTAATTGATGCTGGAATTCCTTTTACAATTACCATTTATGAAAATTATATAGAGAACTATTTTTATACAATTGGAAGAATTGATGAAATTGGAAACGATTCATCAGGAGAGGAAATTAAACCATGACAATGGCAGTATTTCATTTTGTTAATGTAATTTTTGTTGCGATATGTTCAATGTTTTTTGTTTCAACAAAAGGTATGTTTGTTAAAAGAACATTCTTAAACATTCCTCTTAAAATATTTAATTCTTCGATAATTCCAATCGATAGAGAAGAAAATTTTGATCCTCATTTTGATTTAACACATTTAAAAGAAAGCGTAATTTATTACCTTAACTTAAATTTAAAAAATCAAACCTACAAATATAATATTTCCTTTTTCCCTTATACCTATGATGAAGAAAATGAAAAATATTATTTAAATGTAGAAGAGGATTCAATTAAAAACGTTCAGATCCATTTTGTTTGTAAATATTTTTTAGAATTTAAAGTTGATCAATATTTATGTTATTCAATTAAAGAGAAAGGAGTATTTAAAAGTGAATACTAATTTAATTCAATATATAGATAATAGTTTTCTTTCTCCGTTATTAAGGAATCCAAATATTACAGATATTTCCTATAATGGTAAAGATATTTATTATCAAGATAATGTTTTAGGAAGAAAGAAAAGTGAAATCGAAGTCTGTCCTCGTGAAGTCTATGATTTTATAAGACAAATTTCAAATTTAAGTGACAACATGTTTAGTTATTCTAAACCTATTTTAGATATAAGTTGTGGTCGATATAGAATTAACGCAACACATTACGCAATAAGTCGCAAAGAAAGAGAAAAGGTAATTAATTTTTCAATTCGTATTGGATTTGAAAAATTAAGAATATCAAATGATGGATCCTTTGTTCCAAGAAAGGTGGTGGAATTAATTGATTTATTTTTAAAAAACAAAGAATCCATCATTGTTAGTGGTGTAACTAGTAGTGGTAAAACCGAATTCCAGAAATTCTTAATTTCTAGATTTAATGAAAATACTAGATTACTAGTTATTGATAACGTTGAAGAATTAGAAACTGATTATTTTTTAGATAAAATTGATTCGCAAACTTGGCTATTAAGTGAAAGCAATAACTTAAATTTTGATGACTTAATTAAAAATGCTTTAAGAGTTAATCCTGATTGGCTAGTAGTTAGTGAAGCTAGAGGTGGCGAAATGCTTTCCTTACTTAATAGTGCAATGACTGGTCACCCAACAATTTCAACAATTCACTCAAAAGATATAGCTTTTGATTATTCTAGAATGACAAGAATGTGCATGATCAAAAATCCAAATCTTAAATTTGATGAAACAATTATCGATATTTATGATCATTTTAAAGTATTAATACATGTTAAAAAGAGTGTACAAAATGATGGAACTATTCGTAGATACGTAGAAAAAGTTGCTACAAATATTGAAAATAAACTTTATTTACTTTATGAGTATCCAAATAAATATTATCCATTCCCATATGCTCTTAAATTTAATTTAGCTATGACAGATGATGAATTTAAAAAGTTTAGGGAGGAATATAAAAATGATTAAAAGGGTCGTAATATATTTTTTAGTATCACTAATTTTTGGAGGAATATTTTACTATTTAACAAATAATTTAATATTTTCAATTGCAACACTATTAATCTATCTTGTTTTCTTTATGTCATATTACGAAATTAATTATCGTAGATACAAAATCACAATAAGAAAAACAAGAGAATGCATCCAATTTATTAATAACTTTATTATTACAATGAGCGTAAATAATTCTATTAATACAACATTTGATTCTTTATCTAGTAGTTTCTCAAATGAACTAATTGAACAAATTAATTCTATAAATCATTTAACAGATGAAGAAAAAATAATGTATTTAGAAAACTATTTTGTTTCACCTTTATACAGTGCTTTTACAAAACTTTTAAAACAATTTATTGAAGAAGGTGGAAATATCATCGATAATACGCACCTTTTGATCTTTGATACAAGAGTAGTTGAAGAAGATTTGAATAATTTCATTTCAATTTCTTATAGAAAAGTTTTCCAATTTTGCATAATGTGGTCTATTTGTTTCTTAATTTTACTCGTTACAAAAACCTCATTAGGTAATTATTATTCACAAATCCAAGGAATGGACTATTTTCCTTTCGCAATATTTCTTTTTTTCCTAATTTTCCTATGTAGTCTTTGGCTTATATTGAAACATTTCTTGGATTTGCGTTTTATAAATAAGGAGATCGGTCATGAAAAACATCAGAAATAAAATCGAACTTTTAGGATATAACTTTAAAAATGAATTATTAATATTTGCTATACCTGAAGGCGTTATATTTATAG
>CAVGUA010000049.1:0-23129 GCA_963632335.1 Parabacteroides goldsteinii | reverse complement strand
AAATTACATTTATCTTCTTTTAAAAATCCATAATATTTATAAAACTTTGAATTTAAATTTGATGTTTTTAAATCTTCAATATCTTCTTCGGTTTGATTAACTAATTCTTGATATATTGAATTAGACAACATATCTTTATTTTTAAATAAAATATTTTTTATTTTTTTCTCAATTTTAGCTTTTTCTTCGTCTGTAAAAAGAATTAAAGAAGCTGGTAAAATCGTAACTTCTTCCACTTGTTCATATGAAATTTGATTGGCAATTGAAAAAAATCTAATGCTTTCAATTTCATCGCCAAAAAACTCAATACGAATAGGATTTTCATAATTTAAGGAATAAATATCAACAATATCCCCTCTAATTGCGTATTGTAGTGATTGATCAATTTTTTGAACTCTTGAATAGCAAATATTTTGAAGTTGTTCTTTTAACTTATTGAAATCATAAGTTTCTCCGACTTTTAATTTCAAACAAGAATTCATAAATAATTCTTTTGAAGGATAAAATTTATAAAGTGATGATGGTGCAAGAATGATAATTTTGTGATTTGCTTCTAACAAACTATATAATCCATAGATTTGCTGAGCCAACATTTCTTTTGATTCGCTTAAATATTCAACTCGTAATAGCTCATCACTAGGAATTGTTATAATGTCATTAGGTTTAATAAAAGTTGATAATGAATTATACATTTCATTAACTTCAAAATTATTGGCACAATAAATAAGAATATTATCTTTTGATTTTTGAAACAGATTTAATGCTAAAAAACTTGAACCAACAAATGTATCCACCACAAAATGACCTACATTATTTTCTGCAGGGGGTGTTGTAAATTCATCAATCGCCAAATTTTTTAAATTAATCAATGATTCTCCTTCCTTATTTATTATATAAAGACATTGCTTTTTGTACGCCTTCTTTAAGTGAAGTTTTAATTGCTTCTATAGCTCTATTTTCAGCTTCATCAATAAGAGCTTTTTCTTCTTTGCTAGGTTTTCCTAAAACATAATCAATCGTATCGTAAGTTGGTGAACCTGTTCCAACTCTAACATGAATAAATTTATCGGTTCCTAAACAACTAATAATAGATTTAATTCCATTATGCCCGCCACTACTTCCGTTCTCTTTCATTTTCATGACACCAGGACCAAAATCCATATCATCATAAATAACATAAACGTCTTCTGGTTTAATTTTATAATACTGCGCACAATCTAAAATTGATTCACCAGATAAATTCATATAAGTTAATGGTTTTAATAAAATTAAATCATTTCCCATATATTTGCATTTGGCATATAAACCTTTAAAATCTTCCTTTTCGATGTTTAAACCTAATGAGTCTGCAAATTTATCAATGGTATCAAATCCAACATTGTGCCTGGTTTTTTCGTACTTTTTACCAGGATTTCCAAGTCCTACTATTAATTTCATGACAATATAATACATTTAAATTTTCAAAATATAAAGTTTCATATATGGTTTTTAGGGTGTCATATATGACACATATTAATTTTGCTTTAAATTTACATGAAAAATAACAAAAAAATTATTTTTCTATTGACTAATCAGTCAATCAGTATAAAATAACAACTCGAAAGGAAAATTATGCCACGAACTAACAAGCAAAACGAAAAAATTAAAGACAGAAGAAAGTCACAAATTCTTAAAGCTGCTTTAGCCTTATTTTGTGAAAAAGGGTACGACAATGTCTCAATTGATGACATTTGTAAAAAATGTCGTATATCACATGGACTTTTCTATCATTATTTTGAAACAAAAGAAGCTATAAAAAATGAGTTTTATGAAGAAGGTAAAGAAAAAAGAGATGAAGCAGATGCTATGCTTAATAATCCTAATTTAAAAGGGTATGAATTTATTGAAAAATCTGTTCAAATGCTTCTCCAAATTATTAAAACAGATCCTGCCGCGTGTTTTTTTGTTTATTGGGAATTCTCGGAACTTTTAACTTCGATGAAATCTTTTAAAGATTTAAAAACTGAACTTAATGATCATCCAGTTTTAAAGAAAACATTAAAAGAAATTAAAGAGGGGCAAAAAAGAAGAGAAGTCACTCCTGGTGTTCCAGAAGAAATTCTAATTTGTTATATAAGTTGTGTGGCAGGCATTTCTTTTATGAAAATGAGAAATAAGTCAAATGTAGATTTAATTCCTAGTGACGATGTCATTATGAATATATTTACTAGAAAGAAGGGTTTTTAATGAAAAAGGTTATTAAAATTTTATTTAAAAAATGGTATGTAGTCCTTTTTGTTGCCTTGTGTATTATTAGTCAATGTTATTTGCAATTGATGCTCCCTGAAAAAATGGGGAATATTCAAACTTACATGAGCCAATATTCAACTGGTGCAATTACAAAAGATGCGATGAATACTGGAATTTTACAAACAGGTGGGTGGATGCTTTTAATTGCAGCAGGCATTGCTGTTTGCGCAACTGTTCAAAACTTCTTTGCTGCCTGGCTTGGTGCATTTGTTGGTAAATTTATGAGACAAGAAGTTTTCTATAAAGTTAACTCTCTATCTTTATCAAATTACAATAAATTTGGTACAGCAACTTTAATTACAAGAACTACTAATGATATTGAACAAATCAAGAATTTAGTTGCGATGTCGATTAGAACTCTTATCATGTCACCAACATACATGATTATTGCTTTAATAAAGATTTTAGCAATGGATGCTAGACTCTCAATTATTTTAGCAATTTGTATTCCTTTAATTGGTGTTGGCATCTTAATTTTATTGCATTTTGCAACTCCATTATTTAAGAAAATTCAAGAATCAATCGATAATGTTACAATTGTCTTAAGAGAAAATTTAACTGGTATTCGTGTTGTTCGTGCATACAATCAACAAGACACTGAATATCATAAATTTGATAATGCAAATGATGTAATGAGAAAAACAATCATTAAAGTTCAAAGGGTTATGAGTGTCGCCGATCCAGTAATTAACGTTGTTTTTAATTTCTGCTTTATTGGAATTTATGCTTTAGGTTTTTATTTACTTGATGGGTTAAAATTAACTACAGATACCTCGCAAGTTTTAGGTACAACATTAACAAACGTTGCAATTGCAGCTCAATATTCAATGAATATAATGATTTCATTTTTAATGTTTGCAATGTTACTTGTTATGATTCCTCAAGCTAGCGCTTCAAATAGACGTATTAATGAAGTTTTAAATACAGTTAGTACCGTTAAAGAAAAAGAATTAACTGAGGAAGAACTTAACAAACTCAAAAATAACAAGACTAAGGGTGTTCTTGAATTTAAAGATGTTAGTTTTACATATCCTGATGCAAAATCTCCTGTTATTTCGCATATAAATTTTAAAACTACTCCTGGATCAATCACGGCAATTATTGGTTCTACTGGTTCTGGAAAATCCAGTATTATTAATTTAATCCCTAGATTCTATGATGCAACAGAAGGTGATATTTTAGTTGATGGAGTAAATGTTAAAGATTACCCTCAACATATGTTAAGAGATAAATTAGGTTTTGTTCCACAAACTGCAGTTTTATTTAAAGGAACAATTAAAGAAAATATTCGTTTTGGTAAAGATGATGCAACTGATGACGAAATAAATGCTGCTTTAAGTGTTGCACAAACCGAACATTTTATTAATAAATTGCCAGATAAATTAGATTCATATGTTGCTCAAGGCGGAAAAAATTTCTCTGGCGGACAAAAACAAAGACTTGCAATTGCTCGTGCTTTAGTTAGAAAACCAGAAATATATGTATTTGATGATAGTTTTAGTGCTCTTGACTTTAAAACAGATGCAAAATTAAGAGCTGCTTTAAAAACATATGCAAAAGACTCATCAATTATTGTTGTCGCACAACGTGTTTCTTCTATTTTAGATGCTGACAATATATTGGTCGTTAATGACGGACAAATTGTTGGTCAAGGAAAACACGAAGAATTATTAAAAACATGCAAAGTTTATCAAGATATTGTTAAATCTCAACTCGATGCTGAAGAAATTGAGAAAACTATCAAGATGAATGAAACAGCTGTTTTAGAAGGAGGTAAATAATTATGCCACGTATGGAAAGAACAATGGTTAAACCAAAACACAGCAAACAAACTGCCTCTAGAATGATCAAAGATTTCAAACATGAATTACCATTGATTATTGTCGTTATTTTTCTTTCAATTGGTTCTGCCGTTTTAAGTGTTTTATCTCCAATTTATTTGCAAGATATCCTAAACGAAGAAACTATGAAAGCAATGTTTACAATAGGAACAGATTCAGCTTTACACATTGTCTGGAGTTTATTCCTTAAAAAATTTGGAATTGTTTTAGGTATTTATGTCGTAAGTGCCCTTCTCAGTTGGCTGTCTCAATTCTTATCTGCATCAATTTCAGCTGATTATGCCTATGAAATGCGTGATAAAATTCAAAAGAAACTTGATAAATTACCATTGTCTTATTTTGATAGAACTGCCTATGGCGATACTTTATCAATTGGAACAAATGATGTTGATAACATTTCAAGAAACTTACAAACAATTATTACACAAGTTTTCTCAGGTGTTGCATTATTCCTTGGTTCACTTATTGCAATGCTCGTTACAAATTGGCAACTTGCAATGGTTGCGCTTGCTTCCCTCCCGTTAACCTTAATTATTGTGTTTGTTATTTCTAAATTCAGTGGAAAACAATTCACTAAATATAGAAAAGAATTAGGTGTTTTAAATGGTAAAGTTGAAGAAGATTATGCTGGTTATAAAATTATTAAATTATTCAATAAAGAAAAAGATATCGAAGCATCCTTTGATATTTCAAATGAGGAAATGAGAAAAGCTGATGGATCATCTCAATTCTTATCAGGTCTTATTTTCCCTGCAACTTTCTTTGTTCAGAATTTAGCTTATGTTGGAATTGCGGTTGTTGCAGGACTTGTTAGTAATGCTGCAACAATGATTGTCTTCTTCATTTTCTTAAGATTATTTAATCAACCATTCCAACAACTTGGCCAAATCGCTAGTGTTATTCAATCTGTCTTAGCAAGTGGAGAAAGAATTTATAATCTTCTTGATGAAGAGGAAGAATTACCAGATCTAAAAGATTCAGAAACAGATGAAGAAACAATTAAAGGTAACTTTAAATTTAATGATGTTTATTTCCAATATAGCGACGAAAAACCATTAATTGAGAATTGGACATTAGATGTAAAAGCTGGCGATACTGTCGCAATTGTTGGTCCTACTGGCGCCGGAAAAACTACGATTGTCAATTTGATCATGAGATTCTACGAAATTAATTCAGTCCGTACAAAAGATGAAATTTTAAAAGTAGAACTTAAAATAATGAATCAAATCGCATCTTTATTAAATTTAAAACCTCAAAAACTTGAAGATTTAAGTTATGATGATTCTCTTTCAATCAAAGAAAATACCGAAAAAGCAAAATTAAACATTGGAGAATATTATTTAAATTGTTGTAAAGAAGCTGATAAATCATTATTAGATGATGTTTCTATTCAAGCAAAACTTAATTTAATTGTTAATACAATTCCTAACCACTTAAATAATGGTTCAATTGTCCTTGATGGAAAATCCACAAAGGATTATACAAGAAATTGTTTAAGAGGCTCAGTTGGAATGGTTCTTCAAGATACGTGGTTGTTTAAAGGAACTATTAGAGAAAATTTACTTTATGGTGATCAAAATGCCACAGATGAAGAAATCATGAATGCATGCAAACAAGCGCATGTTAAGCACTTCATTGATACTCTTCCTGGCGGACTTGATTATATGCTTAACGAGGACGGAAATAATGTTTCTCAAGGTCAAAGACAATTATTAACAATTGCTAGAGCAATCATTAGCAAACCAAAAATTATGATTCTTGATGAAGCAACATCATCTGTTGATACTCGTACAGAACAACAAATTCAAGATGCCTTAGATAGCATTATGAAAGATAGAACATCGTTTGTTATTGCTCACCGTTTATCAACAATTAAAAATGCAAAATTAATTATCGTTATGAAAAAAGGACATATTGTCGAGACAGGAAATCATAAAGAATTATTGGCTAAAAACGGATTCTACGCAGAGTTATATAATTCGCAATTCTCTGGCACAAATCCAATGGCTCAAACTTCTGAAAAAGAAGATAGTTAATATCACAAAAAATACGTATGAGACAAAAATTTCTCATACGTATTTTTTAAAATTTAATATACGTTTCGGCCTCTTTTTCAAAAACAGACCTTTTATTCCTTTTCTATAGCCTCAACTTGAATGTCATGAATTTTTTTATAAACTCCCTTTAATTTAGGATAAATTTTTCTATAAACTGAGTTATAAAAAACCTTATATTCCTCTGCTGCTTTAGGGTTAGGAATAAATGTTTTTTCATATCTAACCATTTCTTGTTTTGCTTCTTGAGCAGATTTATAAACGCCTAAAGAAATAAATTGCGACATTGCACATCCTAAAGATGAAGACTCGTAAGTTTCAGATTTTAATACATTAATATTAAATATATCTGCAGTTATTTGACAAATTGCATCTGATTTAGACCCGCCACCACTTACTGTTATAAATTTAATTGGTTTGTGTGTCTTCTTTCTAATAGAACTCAAACCTTCTTTTAAAGCAAAAGCAATACCTTCAATAATTGCTCTATAAATATGATATTTAGTGTGCACATCATAAAAACCAATTATTGCTCCTTTTGCTAATGGTCTAGAAAGTCCGGGTCCCCAATATGGTTGCAAAACAAGACCATCACAACCAGGTTTAATCTCCATTAACTTTTTATTTAAAACTTCTTCAACAGCCATATTTTCTATGCCAGCTTCAACTGATTGCTTTTCTGCAAATTCTTCAGAAAACCACCTTATCATCCAATATCCTCTATATATTTGAACTTCACCACTATAAAATCCTGGATAGCATGTTTTATAAGATGGCAAAAATGGTTCAGGTTCAAAATATTTTTTGCTTACAACAGCAATTGTTGATGCGGTTCCATAAGAAATATGTGCAAATGTATTTTCAATTGCCCCACATCCTAAAGCTTCACAACTCTTGTCGTATCCTGTTGTAATGTATTGTAATCCTTCAGGAAATCCTGTCTTTAAACTACCTTCTTTAGTAATATTTCCAATTACTTCTCCAACCTTACTAGCTAATGGAACCATTTCTGGATCAACACCATATATACAACCTTTAGGAGCGTTTTTAGAATAATTCTTTCCTGTTTTAAAATTAACAGGGAAATGTCCTATCATATTACTTGCTGAATCTTTTAAAACTCCAATCAATAGATAATTCAAATAAAGATTCATAGGAACATAATATTTAACTTTCGCCCAAACATTAGGTTCGTTTTCTTGAACCCAAAGAGCTGGTGTTCTTTTTCTATTAAGAGTGATTGTGTCTCCCATCCCAACTAAAAGAAAAGCGACGCTATAAACCCAAGGGATTTTCCTTTCAAGTTTTGCCTGTCTTTGATCAAGCCAAATAATTGATGGCCTAACTGGTTTAATATTTTCATCTAAAAAGACAACTGAATCTCTAAAACAAGTTGATGATATACTAGTGCATTCTCGCAAAAGATCTTTATTCCTTTCAGTCAATCTTTTTGCAGCCTTGCACATGCATTCAAAATAGTAGTTTGGATCTTGTTCACAATATCCAGGCTTATTTGAAAAGTATGGTGGATTATACCTTTCTTGCTCAAACGCAAGAAACTTTCCTTTTTTATTAATTATTGAAACTCTTACACTTTGCGTACCATAATCTATTGTTATTACGCTTTCATTATTTTTTTCCATATAAATATTTTAATTAACAGGAGAATAAAATTAAATAAAAAATTCTCTTTTGATGTTGACTTTAAAGTTTTCAAAAGTATATAGTTCAAGGGTAAAAATTAAAGGAGGTTTAAAGTATGTCAATTGAAAAAAGAAAAATTACGTCTGAAGAAATTGAAAAATTAATCACAGAGAAAAAGTATCAAGAAATTAGAAGCTTATTTGACCAATACCCGGAAATTGATATTGCTGAAGCCTGTGATAATTTAGAAGACAAATCAAAATTAATTACCATATTTAGAGTTGTTAAAAGCGAACATACCGCTGAATTATTTTGCTATTTAAGTCAAGATACTCAAGAAGAATTAATTAAACTTATGACTGATAAAGATGTTTCCACTCTTCTTGAAGCTTCATCAAATGATGATATTGTTGATTTTTTAGAAGATATGCCAGCAAATTTAGTTAAAAAAGTCTTACAAAATTCAACAAAGGAAGATAGAACAACAATTAATAAACTGTTAAATTATAAAGATGATTCTGCTGGTTCAATTATGACTACAGAATTTCTTGAATTTATTAATACATTAACTGTAAAAGAAACTATCGAAAAAGTACGTGAAATCGGTAAAGATGCAGAAACAATTTATACAATTTTTGTTAAAGATAATAAGCGAAATTTCATGGGAACGGTAGATTTAGACGATTTAATTTTCGCAACACCTGAACAAAAATTAGAAGATATTATGAACATTGATTTTGTAACGGTTGATGTTAATACAGACCAAGAAGAAGTCGCTCAACTTGTTAGACGTTACGATTTAAATGCTATTGCTGTTTTAAATGATGATAAACGTTTAGTTGGTATTATAACTGTTGACGATATTGTTGATGTTATTCAAGAAGAAGCAAACGAAGATTTATCGTTACAAGCAGGTGTCAATCCTCTTGATGAAACTTATAAAGAAACTGGTGTATGGAAAATGGCAAAAAAATGCCTTCCATGGCTTATGATTCTTCTTGTTGTCGATGTTTTTTCCTCTATTGTTATAAGTGGTTTCCAAGAACAAATTGCAACAGTTGCAGTTTTAAGTGCATTTATTCCTACAATTATGGATACAGGAGGAAATGCTGGTTCACAAACATCTAGCGTTATGGTCCGTTCAATCGCTTTAAATGAATTTTCAGGAAAAGATTTTTTTAAAGTTCTTTGGAAAGAATTAAGAATTTCTTCAATCGTTGCAAGCATTACAATGGTCTTTGCATGGGCTTGGTTCATGATTGAAATGTATTTGCATCTTGTTGATTATACAGGTCCACAAGGAGTTACTTTAACAGGCTGGGATTTATTCCAAGCACGTTCAGGAATTGCTTTACTTGTTGCAGTAACATTATTTATTACTATCATGATTTCTAAGTTCTTTGGATTTTTATTACCATGGTTTGCAAAATTAATTAAAAAAGATCCAGCTTTAATGAGTGGACCACTTATTACATCTATTGTCGATGTTTCAAGTTTACTTATTTATTTTGGTGTATTCGAACTTATTAAACTTGGATTTGGTATTAGTTTTTAGGGTAATAGGAGGAAATATTCCTCCTTTTTTATATTGTTTTTATAGCACAAAACCTAATAATACGATTATTTTAATATTTAATATTAAAATAGTCGCTTTTTTGCTATAATTTATTAGCGTTGAAAAAAACAACTGCCAATAGGAGGAAATATTAATGGCAAACGAAAAACAATATGTATTTCCCTTCGATAAGGCCTATGGTTTAGGTAAAAATCTTCTCGGAGGAAAAGGCAATGGTCTTGCTGAAATGACTCATGCTGGTGTTCCAATCCCACCAGGATTTACAATTTCTACAGAAGCATGCACACTCTATTATGAAAGTGGCAAGACAATGCCAGAATGGTTATTGAAACAAGTTGATGAAGGCGTAAAAAATATTGAAAAAGAAACCGGAAAAACTTTTGGTGGAAGCAATGGACATCCATTACTCGTCTCAGTTCGTAGCGGTGCTCGTGTTTCTATGCCAGGTATGATGGATACCATTTTAAACTTAGGTTTAAATGATGAAACAGTCGAATTACTTGCTAAAGTCTCAAATAATGAGAGATTTGCTTATGATTCATATCGTAGATTCATTTTAATGTTCACTAATATCGCTAAAGGATATCCAAGAACTGAAATGGATAGAATGCTTGACAAGATTAAAGAAGATAATGGCTACAAACTTGATACCGAAGTTACTGCTGAACAACTTAAAGAATTAGTTAAAGAATACAAGGTTTACTATAAAGAACACTTTGGCGAAGAATTCCCAAGTGATCCATTAGTTCAATTACACGAAGCTGTTACTGCAGTCTTTAGATCATGGGATAACCCAAGAGCTAATGTTTATAGAGCTATGAACGGCATTCCATATTCATGGGGAACTGCTGTTAACGTTCAATCAATGGTTTTCGGTAATTTAGGCGAAACTTCAGGAACTGGTGTTGCATTCTCACGTGATCCAGGAACTGGTGAAAACAAGATTTATGCTGAATTCTTACCAAATGCACAAGGTGAAGATGTTGTTGCTGGTGTCCGTACACCACTTCACATTAGTGAACTTCAAGCAAGAATGCCAGATGTTTATAATCAATTCATGACAACCATCAAGAAGATGGAAAATTATTTCAAAGATATGCAAGATATGGAATATACCGTTGAAAATGGTAAACTCTATTTCTTACAAACCCGTAATGGTAAAAGAACTGCTGCTGCTGCTGTAAAAATCGCTTGTGATTTAGTTGATGAAGGTTTAATTGATGAAGAAGAAGCTTGTTTACGTGTTGAACCAAAACAATTAAACGATCTTTTACACCCAACATTTGATCCTGCAGAATTAAAGAAACAAACTGCGATTTTACATGGTTTACCAGCATCCCCAGGTGCAGGAACTGGTCACTTAGTCTTTACTGCTGAAGAAGCAAAAGCTGAAAAAGAAGCAGGAAGACCAGTTATTTTAGCTCGTGCCGAAACATCTCCAGAAGATATTATTGGTATGGTTAATGCTGAAGCAATTTTAACTGCTCGTGGTGGTATGACTTCTCACGCTGCTGTTGTTGCACGTTCAATGGGTAAATGCTGTGTTGCTGGTGCAACTGATGCAATTATTGACGAAGAAAAGAAAACATTAACTATTGGTGATAAAGTTTATACAGAAAAAGATGTCTTCAGTGTTAATGGTTCAACCGGTGAAGTTTATTATGGTGCTGTAAAAATGGTTCCAGCTTCATTAAGTGGCGATTTCGGTCGTATCATGGATTGGGCTGATAAATATAGAAGACTTAAGATTAGAGCAAATTGTAACTCTCCATTAGATGCAACCAATGCTAAGAAATTTGGTAGCGAAGGTATTGGTCTTTGTAGAACAGAACGTATGTTCTTCGGAACTGATCGTATCTTAAATATGAGAAGTATGATTTTAAGTGATACAACAGAACAACGTGTTGCAGCTCTTGAAAGATTAAGACCATATCAAGTTCAAGACTTCTATGAAATGTATATGTCTTGCCCAGAAGATAATGTCTGTATCCGTTTACTAGATCCACCACTACACGAATTCTTACCAGATATCCATGATGAACAAAACATCAAAGATATTGCTGAAAAATTAAATGTCAGTGAAGATAAAGTTAAAGATAGAATTAATCAATTACATCAAGCAAACCCAATGATGGGCTTCCGTGGTGTTAGACTTTGTATCGAATATCCAGAAATTTATAGAATGCAAGCAACCGCTATCATTCAAGCTGCATTAAAAGCAAGCAAAGAATTAGGACATGATATTGAACCAGAAATTATGATTCCATTATCAGGAGAAACAAGAGAATTCAAGTTTGCAAAGAATGTTGTTGTTGAAGCTGTTGAAGAAGAAATGAAGAAACAAGGCCACACTTTAAAATATGAAGTTGGTACAATGATTGAAATTCCACGTGCTTGCTTACAAGCTGGAAATATCGCTAAAGAAGCAAAATTCTTCAGTTTCGGAACTAACGATTTAACTCAATTAACACTTGGTTTCTCAAGAGATGATTGCAACCAATTCTTACCTGCATATCAAGAAAAGAAGATCTATGAATTTGATCCATTCCAAACCGTTGATATTGAAGGTGTTGGTGAATTAGTCAAGATTGCTGTTGAAAGAGGAAGAACAACAAATAAAGACTTAACAATTGGTGTTTGTGGCGAAACAGGTGGCGATCCAGTAAGTATTGATTTCTATAATAGAGCTGGTTTAACCTATGTCTCATGCTCACCATTCAGAGTCCCAATTGCAAGACTTGCAGCTGCTCAATCTGAAATTCAGGTTAAGAGAGAAAAGGCTAAAAAATAACTTTTAAAAAAATAAGTCCTTGTCAAGTTGACAGGGACTTTTTTGTTCCTTTTTTTAAAAAACTATATACGTTTCGGCCTCAATTTAAAAAATCACCTAAGAATTTTTTAAATCCATAAGTGAAATTTTTACTTTTTATCAATATCTAAGAATCTAGTTAATTCAGCTTCATAATTAGGATTAACATAGTATTCCTTAAATGTTTTTCTAGCTAATTTTTTATTTTTTGTAAGCCCAACGACACAACTTCCACCGCCAGTCATAAAAGCCATATCAAAGCCTCTTTCTAAAAGAGATTTTTTTATATTTTCAATTTCAGGAACAATATAATAACCAGCCTTTTCTAAACTATTTCCAATACAACTTTTAAGTTCAGAATCATCCGTTTTTATGTGTTCCACTACTTTATTAATATCAAAGTGCTCTTTATCGTCCATTTGATCGTATTCACTATATATTTTAGTTGTCGATATACCTTCTGTAGGTTTGCATAATAAAACATAATAATCATAAAAACTTTCAGCGATTTCAATATTTTTTATTTTATTGCCAACTCCAGTTACTAATGATGGTTTATTAAACAGCATAAAAGGAACATCAGATCCTATTTTTAAGGCTGCTTCAATTAATTCTTCATCTTTAACTTTGATTTTAAGTAGTTTTGTTATAGCTTTTAAGACAACAGCAGCATCAGAACTACCTCCACCAAGACCTGATTGTAAGAATATACTTTTATGGATTTTAATATCAAAACTTTCTTTAAACCCCCACATTAATCTGGCAACTTCTATTGCTCTATGGCAAAGGTTATATTTTGCGATCCCTACTTTAAAATTATCACAAACAATAAAATCATCACCATTTTTCCCATCTCTTAATTCAATTTCAATTGAATCATGTAATTTTAAAGGCAACATAACACTTTCGATATTATGGAACCCATCAGTTCTTTTATCTTTAACATTTAAAGCCAAATTAATTTTGGCATAAGCTTTTTCTATCATATTTAATAATTATAATTTTATAACTTCTAGTTTCAATAGTTCATTTGTCAAACTAACAAAATCATTTAAATCTAATTCTTCTGCTCTTGAAGTTGGCGAAAGATTTAGATTGTTTAAAAGGTTCAATGTTAAATCTTTATTTTTTACTAAACTATTTAAATTGTTATAAATTGTTTTTCTCCTATTTAAAAACATTGCTCTTGTACATACTAAAAGAGGTTTTATAAAATTGTGATTTATATCTTTTTTCTTTTCTAGTGTTAAAACAACTGAATCAACTTGCGGCATCGGAAAGAAACTTGTCTTTGCTACATTCATGTTTTTTGTTATTTTAAAAGAATATTCAAGGATAATATTTAAAACATTATATTCTTTCGTTCCTTTTTTTGCTGTAATTCTTTCGTAAGCTTCTTTTTGAATCATGCAAACTGCTTTATCTAAATTATCAAAATATACAGCAATATATAACAAAATATCACTAGTGATATAATATGGAAGATTTCCAATAATTTTATTTGCAGAATAATCTTTGTATTTCAAAATATTATTTTTTACAATCTTAATATCTTTATCACCATATGCTCTCGTTAAATAATCAACAAATTTAGCATCATATTCAACTACTGTATAATTATTTGTTTTTCCAATTAAATCGTTTGTTAAAGCTCCAAGCCCAGGACCAATTTCAAGCAAAATATCTCCCCTTTTAACATTTAATAAACCAATAATTTCTTCAATTGTTTTTTTATTAACTAAAAAATTTTGACCAAGCTCTTTTTTTGCATGTGAATTTTCTAAACGAAAATAATCTTTAATTTCTTCCCTTGTTAACATAGTTTACTTTAATCCTTTTATAATTTCATTTACTTCACCTTTTGTTAGATTTAATGAATTTAATTTAAGCAATAAATTCTTTGAGTTCGAAAAACCGATATGTAATTCATCACAAAGTTTCTTTCTTAATAAAACTGAATTCTCTCCTCCGTTTAATCCTAATTCAATCAAATCACTATTTTTTAAATTTCCAACATTTTGATTAATTGAAAAAGACATTACATTTTCTAAGGCGCATAATACCTCTTCTTTTGTTGATTCTGCAACACCAACTTTGTGATGTTTTATTGATACTTCTTTTCTAACAAATGCCTCTTTTGCATTTGGAATTTTTTCTTTAATTTTGTGGCGGATCTGTAAACCGGGATAATCAGGGTCAGTTAAAATTATAATACCTCTGCTCTCACTAGCTTTTGATAAAAAATCAATATCTTCGTTGCTTATTGCACTGCCATGAACTTGATAAAAATCAGCATCCAAAAACGATGATAAAAAATCGATATCAGACTTACCTTCAACTACTATTAATTCTCTAATTTTCATAAGTTATTCTTTCCACGTGAAAAAATTTCTTCAGCATTTTCAGTAGTAATTTTTTCAACAACCGAAATATCCAAATTCTTTCGACTGGATGCAAATAAAACAGTATCATAAATATATTCTGGTTTATTCAATTTTCCCCTATAATTTTGTGGTGGAAGATATGGTGCATCGGTTTCAAATACAACATCTTTAAGATCTATATTATCAAAAGTATTTACTGCATTTTTATTGCTTTTATAAGTGAGTGTTCCACCGAACCCAAAGACAAAATTTATGTCCTTAAAAAGCTTAGCCATTTCAAGGCTGCCAGAATAACAGTGAAGTATGCTTTTTCTTTTCACGTGAAAATTTTTTAGTATATCATACGTATCTTGAACAGCTTCTCTACAATGCACCGAAATAGGTAAATCAAATTCATTTGCTAAGGCAATTTGTTCAATAAACATTTTCTTTTGTTTTTCCTTAACTTCAGGGGTCTTTTCCCAATAATAATCTAATCCAATTTCTCCAATTGCTCTAACACAAGGATCTATAGCCAATTTTCTTAATTCATCAATTGAGTTTTCATTATATGAAGCATGTTCTGTTGGCATAATCGCCACAGCTGCAAAAACAACACCTGGATATTTATGCGCAATCTCAATAGCTTTTTTTGAACTCTCTAAGTCCCATCCAACACAAAGAAATTTTTGAACATCTTTTTTCTGTGCGGATTTAATATATTCATCAAGATTAGAATATAATTTTTCGTCATTTAAATGTATATGTGTGTCAAATATCATAATTATTTACCTAAGCAAAATCTAGAAAAAATCTCGCTTGCAATATCAAAATCATGGTCCTCACCCGTTAAAGAAAGAACTTTTAAGTATGCATCTTGTATATTTACATTAATTAAATCAATAGGAACACCATTTTTTGCATCATTTAATGCTTTTACTAAAGATTCTTTAATATTTTCTAATATTCCGATTTCTCTAGTATTATTTATCGATGGATTTTTATAATTTTCTTCTTTTAAACCCAAGACGCTAATTATTTTTTCTTTTAATGGTTCAATATCATTATTTAAAGCACTTATATATAAAGCGTCATTTGCTTTTAAATCACTCTTAATTAAATCTTTTTTATTGTATACAACAATACTCTGCTTATTTTTTATTAAATCCATAATGTTTTGATCTTCATCATCAAAATTAGTGGAGTCAAAAACAGCAATAACTATATCAGCATCATCCATCGTTTTTCTGCTTTTAACAATCCCTTTTTCTTCGATTATATCGTCACTTTCTCGAATACCGGCAGTATCAAATAAATTTACTGTAATACCCTTTAAATTAAATTTACCTTCAACAACATCTCTTGTTGTTCCTTTAATGTCAGTAACAATTGCTTTTTCTTCCCCTATTAATGCATTCAAAATACTAGATTTTCCAACATTTGGTTTACCAACAATCGCAATTTTAATACCATCTTTTATAATTTTTCCTTTTTGTCCGTTTTCAATTAATTTATCGATGTAATCAATATTTTCTTTACAAACAGACAAAATTTTTTGTTCATTTGCTTCTTCTATATCAGTATATTCCGGATAATTAATGTTTACTTCAATTAAACTTAACAAATCTCCTAAAGATTGTTTTAAAGGTAAAACCAACTTGCTTGTTTCACCTTTTAACGACATTAATGATATTTGTTTGCTTTCTTCAGTTTCGGCATTAATTAAATCATTAATCGATTCAGCCTGAATAAGATCCATTTTCCCATGAAGATAAGCTCTTGAAGTAAATTCGCCTCTTTCCGCCATCCTAGCTCCGTTTTTAATTGCTAATTCAATAATTTTATTTGTAATAAGTGGAGATCCATGCGAAATTACTTCAACTGAATCTTCCCCAGTAAATGATTTTGGATTTTTATAAGCTAAAAGAATAACCTCATCAACAATTTCATTATTATCCTTTATATATCCATGAAAAATAGTATTATTTTCGACTTTTTTTAATTCTTTTGAAAAAAAGTTTGAAACAATATCAAAACAATTGTCTCCAGACAATCTAACAATAGCTAAAGCACTCCTCATTGGAGGAGTAGCTAATGCAACAATAGTTTCAAACATATATTAATTTTACTATAAAAATATAAACTATTCAGTTTTATCATTTGAAGTAGTGGAGCTTTCACTATCTTCGACCTTCTTTGAAGTTTGGCTAGGAACATACTTAATGACAATTGCTCTATCCTTTCCATCTCCAACAGATTCAGTTTTAATGTTTCTAAATGAAGCTAATGCATTATGAACTTTTTTACGTTCATCTGGTGTCATTGGATCAAGTTTAACATCAATATGAGTTTTTTGTACTTCGTGAGCAGTTTTCTTTGCAGCATAAACTACTCTTGTGTACTTTTTATCTTTATATTCGCCAATATCTAATAAAATTCTAATTTTCTTTTTAAATTTCGCACTAACAGCAAGTTTAGTTAATTCATTTAAAGATTGTAATGTTTCGCCATTTCTTCCAATTAATAATGAATTGTGGTTTGTTTCAATTAAAATCTTAATAATTTCACCTTGATATAAAGTAGTTAAACTAACATCAAGTCCTAAAGCATGAATAACATCTCTAATATAACCTTCAGCATATTCAACAACATCACTCATTTCACTAATACTAATTGTTACTTTTTTACTAAATAAAGTACGTTTTTCTTCCTCGACAGTATAAAGAAGTGATTCAACAGGTATATTTAAATCTTTACTTGCTTCTTGAAGAGCAAGTTCTAAAGTTTTAGCAGTATATAATTTCATAACTATTTATCTTCTTTCTTTTTCTTATTATTCATAATTGCTTGAGTAATAAGGGTTTGTGCAATTGAGAAAAGTGCACCAGCAAACCAATAAACACCCATAGCAGATGGGAGTGTAAAGCCCATAATAATGACCATACCGGTCATAACCCAACTAACCATCTTCATTTGACGTTGGCTATCGTTTTGCGCATTATTAACACCAAGTTTTGGCATATTCTTTAATCTCTTTTTGTTAATCCATTGTGGCAACATCATAGCGACAATTTGTGAGCCTGACATGAGTAAAATTAATACAAGTGCAGTCCACCAACCTGGTAATGCTGGCCATCCAGAAGCATTAGTTAAAGTAGCCCAAATCGTATCACTTAAATACAATCCTAAAACACTATCTCTTGATAAAGAGGCAGCACCAGTCATTGCATTCCAAACAGAAATAAATAATGGGAATTGAATAATCATTACTAAGATTGACATAAATGGATGGACTTTATTTTTCTTATATAAAGCCATTTGAGCTTGAGCCATTCTTTGTTTCTCATATTGATTTGTATTTGAATTTGGATATTTAGCCTGTAATTTTGCAATTTCAGGTTGTAAATACGTCATCTTTTGTTGAGAAATAGTTGATGGAAGCGTAATTAACATGAAAATTAATCTAATAATAACTGTCATGATTAAAACAGCTCCAATTTGTCCCCAACCATTCATACCAAATGAATGAGATAAACTTTCAACACCATAACCAATTGGATAAACAAGTAATCCTTCTAAAAATCCATGTTCTTTAAAGGCTTTACCCCAATTTGCAAAGAAACCACCTTCAGCTTTATTTGTAACATAAACAGTTTCATTTAATGGATCTGTTGAAATATGTCCATATAAACCATTATCAATTGAGATACATGTTTTTAAAGTTGAAACTTTTTGAGTTAAAGTTTTTTCATATAGTGCTAAATAATCGCTATTCATCGCATAATTAGCACCTTTTTTGGTAATAAGTTCATCATTCCATTGTTCTAAAAGAGCATAAGGTTTACTTGTGTCTTCTTCATTAAAATATTTGTAATAACCATATTTAACTAATAAAGAGTTATTTCTTCCAATATTACTTGAACCACCTTCAAGCATTGTTTTAAGTAAATCTTTATCATCAGTATTTTCAGTATATGTTTGATATTGAGAATAACTATAACCATATAAAGTATCAAAATTTAAATTTGAAACTGTAACATTTTGATAATTTTTATCTCCAGCTTTTTTAGCTTTTTCAAGAGCTAAATTAATTGTTTTTTCATCAATATCTCTATAAAAAGTTCCATAAGGCAAATTAATATAACTGCTTTTTGCGGTTGTTTCTAAACTTTTTATAAATGAATTTTTGCTAAAAGTTAAAGTTAAATAACTTTTTGGATCCCCTTTATCATCTTTTTCAATTGATGGAACATTAATTGTGCAAGGATAAATATAATACATATTTTCAACAACTTCTGATTTACCAATAAAATATGTTTTTTCTCCATTATCATCAATTGTATAAGCAAAACTTGTACTATCTTTATCTACAATTTTTTGGTATCCATCTGTAATAAAACTATTTGCATAATCTACTGCATCGTTTTCTCCATCAAAAAAACTAGTATTTATCGAATCATAACCATATCGATAACTACTAGAATCTTGATCATCACAAAACGAATTACAAGCAGTAAGCAAACCAAGAGTAAAAGCAATTGCAAATGCTCCAACAATCTTTTTGTTTCTATTTTTCATATTCGCTCCTAACTTGTGATAGAAGTGTGGTTAATTCTCTCTCGTTTTCTTTGAATTGATTGATATCATATCGTTTTGATACAACAACAATTACATCTAATGATTTTGAATAATCACTAACTTTATCAATCACTGTTCTAACTTGTCGTTTAATTTTGTTTCTAGTTACAGCAATTCCATTTTTCTTAGTAACTAAAATACCATAACGTTCAAAACCGTATTTGTTTTCGCGATGATAAACTTTAAACAAGTCATTCTTTTTGAAAACATGTAAATCTAATATCTCTTGGAATTCTTGATATTTTAAAACACGGTTAATTTTCTTCATTTAAAAACTTATAAAGAAACGACTAATTGTTTTCTTCCTTTTCTACGACGAGCAGCTAAAACTTTTCTTCCGTTAGCTGTTGACATTCTGGCTCTGAAACCATGAGTTCTCATTTTGTGTAATTTACTTGGTTGATATGTTCTTTTCATAACTTCTCTCCTTTTTTTAACAAGTGCGTGATAAATTATATATGTATTTATACATATAAGTCAAATAAGTTTTCTTTTTATCAATCCAATTTTAAGAAAAACTACTAATTTTCTACCATTCACAAGGATGTAGAATTTCATAAAAAATTATGTGTAAAAATCACTTTTATATAGGCTACATCAAACAAAATTCAATGTTGATAATTTACAAAAAGTGGATACTTTTTAACAAAGTTCACATTATTATTATACCTAAAACTTTTCCACATAGATTTCCACATTTTTACTTTGTTTATATGTTTTTACCCCTATTTTATGCTTATTTTTTATATTAAAAATGTGGATAAATAAAAAATCATATATTTTCACTTTATTTTTATTGTGGATATGCTATATTATTAATACTTTTTTGGAAGACTTATGAATACGAATACTTTAAGTGAAACAACAACATTATGGAATAGGGTTTTAAATGTTTTGTCAGATAAAATAAATGATTCTCGAATTTTTGATGCATTCTTTAAAGATACATACATTTATTCGATTAATAGCAAGGAAATGATTGTTGCTTGTAATTCAAGTTTAACATGTACTATTTTACATGATAAATATAAAGAAATGGTTGATAAAACTGTTGATGATTTAACAGGAACAGATTTTGAAATTACATTCGCTAATTCAGCAGATTTAAAAAATCAAAAACCTAGTGAGATCATTCAACAAAGTAAACCAAAATTCATGCAAAATTGTGAACTTTCACCAAATTATACATTTGATAATTTTGTTGTTGGACCCTCAAATAAAGAAGCTAGCCAAGCAAGTTTAATTGTTGCTTCAAATCCTGGTCAACTTTATAATCCTTTATTTATTTATAGTCAATCAGGACTTGGTAAAACACATTTATTAAATGCAATCGGAAATTATATTAAAGAACAAAGACCAGCATCAAAAATTTTATTTTGTTCTAGTCAAACTTTCTTTGAAGAATATCAACAATCTATTCATAATCAAAGTGATAGTGATGCTTTTAGAGAATATATAAAAAGTTTTGATGTTTTACTTGTTGATGATATTCAATTTTTTCAAAATAAAAAATCAACAGAAGAGTTTTTCTTTAATATTTTCGAACATATTAAAGCAAATAAAAAACAACTTGTTTTAACTAGCGATCGTTCTCCAAGTGAATTAAGAGAATTAGATCCACGTTTGCAAACTCGTTTTGCTAGTGGTCTTCAAATTTCAATTTTAAAGCCAACAACTGAAATGTGTGAAGATATATTGAAAAAGAAAATTGAAGCAACTGGTCTATCTTTATCCATGTTCGACAATGAAGTTTTATTCTTATTAGCTGATAAATTTAAAAATTCAATTAGAGATTTAGAAGGTGCTTTAAATAGATTATTATTTTATGCAAATATGAATCACGCAGATCATATTGATCTAGCAATTGCAATCGAAGCTTTACAATCATTGATAGATGTTGGAAACTCAAAATCTAAAGTAAGCATTCAAAAAATTCTTAATGTTGTTGCAAGTTATTACAATTTAAGTGTCTCACAAATTACAGGTAAAATTAAAACTGGTCAAATTGTAAATGCTAGACATATATCTATATATTTAATAAGAAATATTTTAGATATACCTCTAAAACAAATTGGTGAAGCATTTTCTAATAGAGACCACACAACTATAATGCATAGTTTAGATAAAGTAGAACAAATGTTGAAAACTGATAGACAAACTAAGGTTGTTATAGATGAATTAAAGAAGAGAATTGAGACTTAAATTAAAGATTTTTAACTATTTACAATAATAAAAATTATTTTTCCACATTTTCCACAAAGATTATTATTAATATAATTTATTTATAAAAAGAAGGAGTTATATATGAAATTTACTATTAATAGAGATGAATTTATAAAAGCATTACTTAATGTTACTAAGATAGTTCAAATTAAAAGTGTTAATCCAATTTTAACTAATGTAAAAATAGTCTTAGATAACTCTGGATTGAATTTAACTGGAAGTAATGGAGATTTATCAATAAGTCAAACTATTCCTCTTTTTAAGGATGATAAAGAAATAATTCGAGATGTAAGACAAGGTGCTGTTTTAGTTAATGGTAAAGTTATTTCAGATATTGCTAAAAGATTTGTTGGTAATGAACTTACTTTTGAATTGATTGATAATAGTGTTGCAAAAATTGCAAATGAAAAAACTGTTTACAATTTAAATACAATTAAAGCTGATGAATATACAGACATTGATTTTTCAAAATTAGGGACTTATGTTAAATTTAGAAAACAAGATTTTATTGATTCAATCAATGAAGTTTCATTTGCGGCAGCAAATAAAGAAACTAGACCTATATTAACGGCAATTAATTTTTCTGGTGAAAATAATACTTTAACATTAACTGCTACTGATGGTGCTAGATTAGCTTCAAAACATTTGAATATGAATATTCAAAATAAATTTAATGCTAATATACCAAGTAAAACACTTATTGAATCTTTAAAATCAATTACTGATGAAGAATTTGTTGGTCTTTATATTTCTGATAAAAAAGTTTTAATCGAACTTAAAAATTGTTTAATTGTATCTAGATTAACTAGCGGAGATTATCCAGTTATTAGAAATATAATTCCAAAAAATTTCTTTTATATTTTAGATGTTAATGCTACAGAATTTTTAAATGCTATTGATCGTATTTCTGTTTTGAGTATTGAACAAGAAAATATCGTAAAAATTACAATGACCGAATCAAGAGTACAAATTTCAAGTAAATCACAGCAAATGGGTAGTGCTGTTGAAAGTTTAAATGTTTTTAAATATGAAGGTGAAAGACTTGAAATTAGTTTTAATGCAACATTTGTATCAAGTGCGATTCGCGCATTAAAATCTGAGGATGTTACCCTTTCATTTATTGGTGAAATGAAACCATTTACAGTTACTGATAAATCCAACCAAAATATAATTCAAGTTATTACCCCTGTTAGAACTTATTAATTTAATAAAAAAATTTGATGTGTATAGGTAGTAATACCTTCTAGATTTTTCTTTAAAATAAGGCTCCTTTAATATATAATATTAAAGGAGTTATTTTTATGGAAAAAAGTTGGAAAAAAGTTGTAATACATACAGACTATATAACCTTAGGACAATTTTTAAAATTTGAAGATGTTATAAGAGAAGGTGGTGAAGCTAAAGAATTTATAATGTCTCATTCTATAAAAGTTAACGGAGAAGATAATAAACAAAGAGGCAAAAAACTTTATCCAGGCACTAAGATTGAAATTGATGAAAAAATGTTTTTTGAAATTTCTAAATGATAGTTCAAAAAATTAAGTTAAATAATTTTAGATGCTACAAAAATTGCGAAGTTGAATTTTCAAAAGGGCTAAATTACATCTATGGTGATAATGCCAGTGGGAAAACATCGCTTGTTGAAGCTATTTATTATTTATCTTTAGCTAGATCATTTAGAACCAATAAGGA
>CAVGUA010000048.1:0-2670 GCA_963632335.1 Parabacteroides goldsteinii | reverse complement strand
TACGTACATATAGTTTGTAATCTTTTAATGTCATTTCAAATTTTACTTTGTTTTATACCAAAAAATTAATAATATTAACGAAATCGAAATCAATATTCCTCCCACTATCAACAAGTAGGCAAAACTATATTTCCGATCTTTTTGTGCTTCGTGATAATCATAAAATGTTTTGTATTTTCTCTTAGTTCCTTTTTGAAAAAGGCTAGCAAACATAATTGCTCCATAAGCTAGCATATCAAATGTTCCACCATTTGTTGCAACAACTAATAGTCCAAAACCTAGAATAATCACACCAGGAACAAAGAATGCATCAACTAAAATTTTAAAAATTTCATTTGTAGAAGTTTGTGAAAAAATATTTTTGAATAAACAAATAACAAAAGCAAAGACTAAACCTACTAAAAATGTTATTAGATATCTTAAATATTTTTTCATTCACACCTCCAATTTACTTTTTTATTTCTTCTTTATATTTATTTTCTTCTTCAGTATTGCAATAAACAAAATGTCCCGGAATTATCTCACGTAAGGTTGGTTGTTCAACAGAATAATCGTGAGCAATTAAAGGATTATAAGTAATTCTCTTTCTGGTCTTTTCAAAATTTGGATCAGGAAGAGGAATTGCGGATAATAAACTCTTTGTATATGGATGTAATGGGTGAGCAAATAACTCATCTGATGATGCTAATTCAACAATCTTTCCATAATACATAACTGCGATTCTATCAGAGAAATATTTAACAACCGATAAATCGTGAGCAATAAATAATGTGGTTAAACCCATCTTGTCTCTAAGTTCATTAAGTAAGTTAATAACTTGAGCTTGAATAGAAACATCAAGAGCCGAAACAGGTTCATCAGCAATAATTAATTGTGGATGTAAAATGATAGCTCTTGCTATACCAATTCTTTGACGTTGACCACCAGAGAATTCATGTGGGTATCTTGAAGCATGTTCCCTAACTAATCCAACAAGTTCAAGGACTCTATAAACTTCTTCATCAATCTTTTTCTTATCTTTTTCTCCACGAATAATTAAACCTTCAGCAATAATATCATGAACAGTCATACGAGGATCAAGACTTGCGATTGGATCTTGGAAAATCATTTGAATATTTGAAGTAATACGAGCTTTTTTAGCATAATTAATTGCTTTCTTTGCTTCTTTAATAAGTTCAACTTTCTTTTCAGGATCTTTTTCTGAAGCAATTTTCTCGTCGTATTCTTTTTTAACTTTTTCAACTTCAGCTTTAGCATATTCTTTATCGCAATTTTTGTGATCGTGCTTAGCTTTTTTAATTTCTAAAGTATTTTCTTTAATAATTTTATAAAGTTCTTCGATTCTTTTTTCTCTTTCACTTGTAGTTGTTTGTTTTTCAGGAGCATTATCAGCATTTACACTTTCAATTGTCTCTTTGTTAAGCGCTTTTAATTCTGCTTTTGCTTCTTTTATTTTCTTTTTATATTCATTAATACCGGCAGCGATACGAATTCCATCAAAATAAACACTACCACCAGTAATATCATATAAACGAATAATAGACCTACCAGTCGTTGTTTTTCCACAACCAGATTCACCAACTAATCCAAAAACTTCACCTTTATAGATATCAAAAGAAACATCATCAACTGCTTTAAGGTAACTTCTTCCCATCTTGAAATATTGTTCAAGATGATCAACTTTTAATAATACTTTTTTATTGTTTTCCATCTTCGTTCACCTTCTTTTTCATTCTTTCAATACGCTCTAATATTACCTTTGGAGGGTTAATTTTAGGTGCATTTGGATGTAACAACCAAGTTGCAGCATAATGTGTCTTGCTAACTTCAAATAGAGGAGGTTGTAACTCATAATCGATTTCAAGTGCATATTTATTTCTATCTGCAAAAGCATCGCCCTTTGGTGGGAAAATCATATTTGGTGGGGTACCAGGAATTGCTTCTAATTTCTCTTTTGTATCTAAATCTGGCATTGATGATAATAATGCCCAAGTATATGGATGCTTTGGATCATAGAAGATATCTTCACTAGTTCCATATTCAACAATCTTACCAGCATACATAACAGCGATTCTATCTGCCATCATAGCAACAACACCTAAATCGTGGGTAATAAATATAACTGATAAATTTCTTTCTTTCTTAATTTTATTAATTAATTCAAGAATTTGAGATTGAATTGTAACATCAAGTGCGGTTGTTGGTTCGTCGCAAATAAGAATATCTGGGTTTGCACTTAATGCAATAGCAATAACAATTCTTTGCCTCATACCACCTGAAAATTCAAATGGATATTGCTTATATCTAATTGCTGGTTCTGGAATACCAACTTCTTCGAGTAATTTAAGAGCTTTAGCTTTAGCCATACTCTTAGTAACTCTATAGACAACCTTACTTGCTTGATCTTTAAAATAAGCAACTAATTCTTTAGTAACTTCTTTAGGATCATGCTTTTCTGTTTTTTGGATTGCTTTATTATAATATTTTTCTAAAGCTTCCAAAATTTTAACAATATTTCCTTTTGCTAACTCTAAATCAACTAAAGTTGGAGGAATTACTTTCCATGTTGGCTTCTTTCCTTTTTCAACTAAGGAATTATATTTTGCTAAATCTCTATCATATTTCTTTTGGGCTTTAGGATTGCTAATAACGCCTTTAAAATATGTATCT
>CAVGUA010000047.1:0-6318 GCA_963632335.1 Parabacteroides goldsteinii | reverse complement strand
CTTTTAATCCATTAACATATGCTCATGACGAAGTTATTAATCTTGCAAAAAAGTATTTTAATGAAGAAAGTGTAGTTATATTGCCTTCTTCTGATAAATTTTTCTATACATGGAAAAATTATGATGATTCAATGATTTTACCAACAAAATTAAGAATCGAAATTTTAAAAGAATATGCCAATAAAAATAATGATTTATTAAGTTTAATTGAAGTTGAAGGAAAAACTTTTAAAACAATAGAATCAATTAGAGAACTTAAAAAACAATACAACAAGAATGAATGTTATTTTCTTTTAGGAAGTGAAAAAATAAAAGAAGTTCATACATGGTTTTTATCCGATGAGTTGATAAAAGAATCATTCTTGGTGTTCTTTAAAAGAAATAATGATGACATTGAAAAAGAAATAGAAAAATCTGATTTTATTAAAGCAAATTTAAATAGATGCATATTCATTAATGATACTTCTTTAAAATACCAAAAATGCTCCTCAACTAAATTAAGAGAATTAATTAAAAATAATGATTATAATAGTGCTAAAGAAATGACTTTTGATTATATATTAAGAAAAATAAGGAATGATAAAGATGGAAATAAAGAGTAAATTTGGAACATATAAAGTTGCAACAGGAAATATTTTTACAAAAGTTGGAGATGTTAACCATAATAAAGAGGAAGTCATCTCTTTAATTAAAGAAGCAATCGCTAAAAATGTTAACATTTTAACTTTTGGAGAATTGACATTAATTGGCTATACATCGCAAGATTTGTTATTTTTTAATGAATTAAATCTTAAAGAAGAAAAAGCAATTAAAGAAATTTTAGAATATGTTGATAATTCAATTTTAGTGAGTATTGGTGTTTCTTATAGATTTAAAAACCAATTATTTAACACTTCATTTTTACTTTTTAATCATAAAGTTATTGGAATTATTCCAAAAAGTTATCTTCCATCAAACAATGAATTTTACGAAAATAGATGGTTTAGTAGTGGAAAAGATGCGAATTTTGACAAGATAATTTTTGATGATTATGAAGTTCCTTTTGGAAGTAATATTTTAGTTCATTACGATAAAATGATTGTTGGAGTCGAACTTTGTGAAGATTTATGGGTTATCGATTCTCCAAGTAATCATTTAGCACTTAATGGTGCAAATGTAATTTTGAATTTAAGCGCATCAAATGATATTGTTGGCAAATCAAAATATCGTAATAATCTTGTAAAAATGCAAAGTGCAAAACTTTTATGTGCTTATATTTATTCTTCTTCTGGACTTGGTGAATCATCTCAAGATTTAGTGTATTCAGGAGAACAATTAATTTATAACGAAGGTAGTTTGATTGCTTCTAGTAAAGATAAAAAAGGATTATTAATTGGTTTAATTGATATCGAAAAAAATATTAATGATCGCATCAACTCATCTCAATTTAAATATAAGGCAAATAACGATAAAGAATATCGCGATATTTATTTAGAAGTTTCCTTAAAAGAAGATGAACTTTTAATTCCAACTTACAGTAAAACTCCTTTTATTCCTGCCGATGATAAAAATAAAAAAGATCGATGCAATGAAGTTTTTGAACTTTTAAAGAAAGGCTTAATGACTAGACTTATTAATATTAATTGTAAAAAAGTTGTAATAGGAATTTCAGGAGGGCTTGATTCTTCATTAACCTTACTTGTTGCTTATGAAGTTTTTAAAGATTTAAACTTTGATAAAAAAGATATTATTGCAGTTACTCTTCCCGGATTTGGAAGTAGCAAAAGAACAAAAAATAATGGAATTAATTTAATTAAGCAATTGGATGTTACTAGTAAAACAATTGATATTAAGAAAATTTCAACTTTGCATTTATTAGAATTAGAACATGATTTAAATACCTTTGATGTAACTTACGAAAATGCACAAGCTAGAATTAGAACTTTAAATTTAATGGATCTTGCAAATAAGGAAGGGGCAATTGTTCTTGGAACTGGTGATATGAGTGAAGCAGCTTTAGGTTTTTGCACATATAATGCTGATCATATGAGTATGTACAATGTAAATATTGGAGTTCCTAAAACATTAGTAAAAGAAGTTGTAAGATTTTATGCTTTAAATCATTTAGAAGTGAAAGATGTTTTAATGGATATTATTGATACTCCATATTCGCCTGAACTTTTGCCAATTAATAAAAATGAAACAAATAGTTCGCAAGTTACTGAAAATATTGTTGGAAGTTATATGTTGCATGATTATTTTTTGTATCATTTATTGCGAAATAAATTCACTAAAGAAAAAATATTTAGATTAGCATGTCTTTCTTTTAATAATTTAGATCCTGAATACATAAAAAGCACACTTGAAATATTCTTTAAAAGATTTATTTCTTCACAATTTAAAAGAAGTTGTACGCCAGATGGAGTAAAAATTGGATCTATTTCACTTTCTCCACGTGGAGATTTACGTTTAGCAAGTGATTTATCTCCTTTAATTTTTAAAAATTAAAGACTAACTTTTTATCCTTAAAAATTAGTCTTTTAAAAAATAAAATCATTATTTTTAGAAAGTCGTTTTTAGATTTTTCTTTTAGTTTATAATATAAGAACTATGTTAACACTTGATTCAAAATACAGTTTAAAAAGAAGGGGTATATTGTCAGTAAATGACAATCAATTTTTATATAATTTTTATTTACCAATTATAGGTTATAAATCTTTATTTATTTATGAATTTCTAGTTAACGAATATTTTTATGGTGAAAAAGATTCTTCAATTTATCATCTAGCTAAAAAATCAAATATGAAAGTTGGTGAATTTTTAGAAAATAAGAATAATCTTGAATCAGTCGGGCTTTTACAAACCCTAGAAGATGGAAATAATTACGTTTTTATTTTAAAAACTGTCTTAAATCCAAATGATTTTTTTGAAAATAATGCTTTAAAAAATTTGTTTATTTCTAAAGTTGGCAAAGATAATGCATTAAAGATAATTAAAAAATACGAAATTGATGATATTGATTTTTCAAAATATGTTGATATTAGTGCTGGAGTAAATGAATCTTTTGAAGTGATAGTCGATGAAGAATGTAATCTAGATGAAGAACCTAACTTGATTTTTGTAAATAAAAACGAAGTTAATGATGGTTTTGATGACACTAAATTAATTGAATATATTGTAAGAAAGTCAAATATTAGTATTAAAGAATTTACAAACGAAGATATTAAAGAAATGCATAGACTCGGATGTTTATATGGATTAAATGAAGACATTATGGGTTATATCATGATTGATGCTTATAAATTTGATAATCCAATAAATCATAAAGTTGATTATGCTTATTGCAATAGACGTTGCAAAACAGAAATCTCTAAATATAAAGCATATAATCAAAAGAAATACTCAAGTAAGATTAGTTCAAAAAGTAGTAATGCAAATTTGATAAATAAATATGAAAGTACAAGTCCTAGGTTTTTTCTTAAAGAAAAACAAAATGGTGTTGAACCAATTTTAGCTGATTTAAATATTATTGATTATTTATCTCAAAATATGGGTTTTTCTGATGGTATAATTAATATAATCCTTGAGTATACATTAAAAAATCTTGATGGAAAATTGCTTAAAAACTATGTTGAAAAGGTTGCAGCAACCATGAAAAGAAAGGATATTAAAAGTACTTTAGAAGCTTATGATTATTTGCTTGCTGATAAAAAATCAAATGTGAACATTAATATGGTCACAAATGAAAAAAGAAAGTCAGATTCAAATGATTTAGATGATATTAGCGATGATGATATTGGAAGTTTATTGTAATGGAAAAGATTAATTTATTCAAAATTGATGAAAGCGAATTAGCCGATTACGAAGAAGAATGTTTCTTAAAAATAAAAAAAGATTCAGAGTTTTATGGTGTCCTTTTAAGTGATGGCTTTGATGATTCATTAATTAAAAAATATATTGGTAGTTGCTATGCTTATTATGAAGAATATCAAACTTGGAAAAATATAAAAACAATTGATGACGTAATTAATACAGGAATTATGTATGGTTACAATTTAAAAATTGAAAACGGATTTTTAAATCGAACAAGATATTTATTACCTGCTTATAAAGAATATATGTCTTTTCAATCTAAATTCATTTATAAAGATTTTGATGATAAATTTGACAAAGTAACTCTAAAAGATGTTGATAACAAAGTTCTTAAATCAAAAATTAAACAATTAGTTAAAGATAAAAGCTGGATTTATATGACAGGAGCAATTAGAAGTGGAAGGACTTTTTGCGCCATTGCTTTAATTAATGCAAGCGCGAATAAAGGTGGAACTGACCTTGCTTTTGTTAATACGCAAGTTAGATTTAAAGATCTTCAACAAATGTTTTTTGATGACAAAGACAATTTTAATAAGAAAATTGAGAGAATAAAGAATGCACATGTTTTGGTGCTTGATGGTTTCGGAAACGAATATATTAATGATATTGTTAGAGACAACATTGTTTTACCTATTTTAATATCAAGAGCAACAAATCGAAAAACCACGATATTTACAAGTGATTTTTGTTTGGATGATATTATTACTTTATATTCTCAAAAAGATAAAAGTGGGAATAATATCAAAGTAAAGCAGATGAGCAATATTCTTAAATCCATGATAAAAGAAGAAGTTTTAACAAGTAAAACTAGCTTATACTAAAATCGATTAATCAATGATTGAATCGATTTTTTTATATAAATCTTCAGTTGTTGAATTATTTTCAACTAAATAAACGTTTGAATTATTTTTATAGTAAAAATCTTTATTAATAGCTTTTGAAGATTTAACATCGTCACCACGAATATTTAAATGCTCAATTTGTTTATCTTTTGAAACTTCAAGAACAATAATTTTTTTAAACATATATTCATAATGAGCTTTAAAAAGTAGTGGAACTTCGATTGTAACCTTATCGTTCTCTTTAATAAGTGAAACTAGTTTTTCTTCTAAAATTGGATAAATATAATCTTCAACAGCAGTCTTTTTTAAAGGATTTAATATCATAATTTGTTTAGCATCATTTGTTAATTTTTTGTCATCAATATTAAATGGAACTCCTAGAATTCTACTAATTTTATTACTAATTGCTGGATTTCTATATAGTTCATGAACAATTTCATCACTTGATAAAACAAGGTAATTTTTATTTTTTAAGTATTTTAAAATTGTTGATTTACCAGATCCGATTGGTCCAGTAATTCCGATAGCTTTTTGAATTGATTCATCTATTTGACAATTTGGACAATATGTTGTTCCTCTTCCACCTATAAATGTTTTATGAAATTTAGTTCCACATATTGGACATGGTTTTCCTTCATGTCCATAACATTTTAGGTGACCTTGCATCCTACCATCAACTCCTTCGCTAGGATGGAAAGAGTGAATAGTGGAACCTCCACACTCAATTGCTTCTTCTAAAATCTTTTTAGCATTAATACATATATTTTTTATGTCTTCATCGGTTAAATCTTTACCTTTTTTAAATGGAGAAATTCTACATGCATAATTTATTTCATCTGCATAAATGTTACCAATTCCACAAAAGATTGTTTGATCTAGCAAAAGATCTTTTATGCATTTATTTCTATTTAATTTCTTTTTAATTATTGGATACATTGATTCATCTAGATTTAAAGGTTCAAATCCTAGTTTTTTAATCATTTCTAGATTTTTGTATTCTTTTATATTTGATAAATACATGATGCCGAATTTTCTTGTATCATCAAAAGCCAAACTTGAACCATCCGTGAAATAAAATAGTGCAGTAGTGAATTTGTTACGATGATAGGCTGATTCTGAATATCTCCATTTACCTTCCATTCTTAAATGATTGATTAAAACTAAGTCATTAGAAAGCATGAAAAATAAGTATTTGCCATAACGATTTATACCTAAAATTGTTTGGTTTTTGAGCTTGTTTTTAAAATCTTCAAGATCACTTAAAACAAGTTTATCAAAATAAACTTCTACATGATCAATTGTTTTGCCTTTTACTAAAGGCAATATAATATTTTTAACTGTTTCAACTTCTGGTAATTCTGGCATATTTATTTACTATCAAACCAAGTTTTGGCGTAGTCTCCATCAACTTTTAAATTTACTTTTAATTTAACACAATTTTCCATAATATTTGTTACTAATTCTTTTACTTTATCTTTTTCATCATCGTAAACCATCAAGGTAACTTCATCATGAATTTGCAAAATAAGTTTAGATTTAAAATTATTTTTTGTTAATTCATCATCGATTTTTATCATAGCAATCTTGATTAAATCAGCAGCAGATCCTTGAATTGGAGCATTCA
>CAVGUA010000046.1:0-6351 GCA_963632335.1 Parabacteroides goldsteinii | reverse complement strand
TAACAATAAAGAATAAATATCCTAGGGCAACCAAGAATAAATAATATGTTCTGCTTGTAAATGAAATAATTATCGCATTAATTAAAAGAAGAATTAAAATTCCAAAATAAAATGCTGCACATGTAACTTCTATTAAGCTAAATTTTTCTTTTAAATTTTTATACATTATGAAAATAACAATTACAAAAGATGCAACAATAATCAAATAATGGAACCATTCATAAGTAACACCTGTGCTTATTAGCATTAAAAATAAATAAAGAATGTGACCAACAAAAAATGAAAGACCACCTAAATAGAAAAATATTTTTCTCTTTTCAAAAATAATTAATAAATCTCCTAAAAAACCTAAAAAAGCTGCAATATAAAGTAATGGAGCATTAGGAACAATTCTTATACCAATTAACGTTAATATTAATAATGGAAAGACTTTAAAACATTTTCTTAGTTTTTCTTTTTCAATAAAAGCTAAAAAAAGTTCAATAAAGACACTAAGCAAAAGTAAACAAAGAAGTACGATTAATAAAGCATCATTTTTGATTGTTTCTATTAACATAACTTGATTATATACTTTAGAATTTTCTAGATAAAGAAAAATATTCGATAAAATCAATCTTTTTGTATTTTAGACATATTTTTTAATTTCATTAATTATTATCAAAAAATGTGGCTTAATTCCACCACATTTTTTAGCAAATAACAACAGTACCATCTTCCTTGATTTCTAAAGTATCTCCACTTTTTACTGTTTCAAGGAATTCTCGACCTAATCCATCAATACAAATTAATGGTACATTTTCCCAAACATTGGATAAGATGACACCACTTGCCGCTAATGGATCAATTTCATCTGCGAAAAGCATCGCACTAGGAGCAAGTCCACGTTTTGCAGCTGTTTGTAAAACAAGTCCTCCTGTAGTTGAACCAATTGTTTGAGGTAAACAAAGTATTTTTCCAGTAATTTCTTTTTTATATAAATCTGGATTATTTTGATCAGAAACAACGACTTTCTTACTACTTTTTGAAAGTAACGAAGATTGAAAAGAGGCTAAAGTATTAAAACCATATCTAGAAACAACTGCTTCTCCTTTTAAATTCCCTTTAAAAAGAACTCTTCCTTTAAATTTTTTCATATTAATATGTTTCCTTTCCTGTAATTAAAGCTAAAACTTTTTCATCTTTTTCATAACGCGCATGAGTATATGTTCTAAGTTTGTTTGAATTTGTTAATAATGGTTTTTTACCTGCAATTGGATTATCAGCATACATTAAAGGGCAAATCGAAGATAAATGACCATTAAAACCAACTAAAGTTTGATATTCTTTTAACTTTTTAAATTCTTCAACAACATGAGGCGAAGCTGTAAAAATAGTATTAATTACTAACTCTTTTTTATTTAATGATTTTAAGGTTTCATCAATTTTATGTGTCCAATTTACTAATTGTTTTAAAGTTAAATGTGGGCACCCAATGAAACATTTATGAGCTTTAGCTGATTTATTTTTCCACATAACTGGATAGCTTTTATATACTCTTTCAAGTTCAGCGTCATCTATAACATATTCGATTGCATCTTTTTTAATTAATGATTCTTTAAGTCTTTTTGCTTCAGGAGTAATTCCATCAATATGATAAAGTCCAACGGCTCCATTTGAAGCTGTAGCTGCACCAAAATCTTTTAAATATGCAATTGTATCTTCATCTGGTAAATCTTTTAAAAATTTATCAAGGCCATAAACGTAAGGAACTTTTTCCATTACTTTAAGACCGATTGCACTGCCTAAAATTTGTGCTTCAGGAATTTTTGAACATTTTAAAATTACCTTATAATCAGCTTTTCTACCTTCATCAAGAAGGAAACCAAATTCTGGAACAACACCTAAAATAGTTCCAAATAAATCATAAACTCCAGAATTCCTATTACATCTAGCCCCTAAAACAGAATTTGCATAAACAACTGCTGATGATTCTGCCCATGAAAGAATATCTCCTTCTTTAGGAGTATTGTTCACTTCTTTTAAATAACATGTGCAAGAAAATCCATCCTCATCTTTTAATCCAACTTTTCTTAATTGATCTTCATAATGATCTTGAGTTGAATACATAAAATGATTAAAGACTAATTTTTCTAATGGTCCAGCCGAAACATTTTCATAATCGAGTGGTCTTGGGTCAACTGTGAAACCTTCTTCCGCTTTAAGACCAGCTTTAATAATTTCGTCCATTAAAGGATATATTGGTGTTAAAAGTTGAAGGCCAAAACTTGTGACAAGATGTCCTTTTTTATGAGTAACTTTTACCATTCTTTTTGCATGAAAAATATCACCATACCTGACAAGGCATTCCATCATCTTAGCCTTAGTTTCTCCTTGCTTACCTTCTAATATTTCTTTTTCTTCTTTTGTTAAATTCATCTTTGGTTCGTACATAAATTTATTCTCCTAAATTTTCATAGCAACTTCGTATGCTTTCCAAATAACTGTTCTTAAATTTCCAACTTTATTACAATCGCCAACTAAATAAACATTTTTCCCTTTATTTATTAGTGGAGTTGGAATATAACCAACCGAAACAATTGTTGAATCAGCTTTTATTTCGTGTTTAATGTTTTCTTGATCTAATATGACAACTGCATTGTCTTTAATTTCAACAACTTTACTATTCAAATAAACTGGAACTTTATTAAGTGCAAAATATTCTCTTAAATATGAAGAATTAGCAAGACAAACCCCAGTTTGTGCAATCAAATCTGATTTTGCTTCGATTATTGCAGGCTTTTTACCTTCTAAGCAAAGTTCGTAAGCAATTTCACAACCAGTAAGACCGCCACCAATTACCGCAACATCTTTACCAACTTTTTCGCCATTTAAATAATCAATTGCTTCAATTGCTTTATTAAAACCTTTTACATTATTTAGCATTCTTCGTTTAGAACCAGTAGCAATTACGTATGCATCAGCATTCAAAGTTTTTATATCCTTAATTTCACTATTAAAATTAATTTCAATATTTAAATCCTTCATTTGTTTTTCATACCATTTTTCAAGGTCTCTAAGTTTGCCTTTAAAACTTGCTTTACTAGCAACGACAAATGTTCCACCTAACTTATCACTTTTTTCATAAATTATTGGATTGTGACCTCTTAATTTTAAAACTCTTGCGGCTTCCATACCTCCAATTCCACCACCAATAATTGCTACATTCTTTGGCTTATTAGTTTTCTTAATATAATGGACATTAGTTTGCATAGTTTCCGCATTAATAGCGCATCTAGATAAATGTAATGAATCATTTAATGCTTGATCATTTGCATGTCCATTATAATGACACATATTAAAGCAACCATTATGACAATAAATACATGGACGAATTTCATCTTCTTTTCCATCCATAAGTTTTTTAACCCATGCTCCATCTGCTAAAAATGGTCTAGCAAATCCTGCTCCATCAAGTTTTCCTTCGCTAATTGCTTTTGCTGCAACTCTTGGATCAAGTCTTCCAGCACAAACAACAGGTTTATCCGTATATGGTTTAATTGCGATTACATCGTCTAAATTGCAATTTTCTTTCATATAAATTGGAGGATGCGCCCAATACCAAGCATCATATGTTCCATTATCACAATTAAACATATCATATCCAGCATCACTTAAATATTTAATGGCTTTTTTAGATTCTTCAAAATCTCTACCAACTTCAGTAAATTCTTCTCCAGGGAGTGCTCCACTTCTAAAACCTTTAGTTTTTGAAACTACTGAATATCTAAGCGAAACAGGAAAATCATTACCACAAGCTTCTTTTATTGCTTTAACAATTCTTACAGCAAATCTATATCTATTTTCAAAACTACCACCATATTCATCAGTTCTATGATTTATATATTTTAATGTGAATTGGTCAAGTAAATATCCTTCATGAACAGCATGGACTTCAACGCCATCAACTCCAGCTTCTTTTAAAAGTTTTGCCGATTTAGCAAAAGCTTCAACAAATTTATCAATTTGTTTTATTGTCATTTCTTTTGATGGAACCTTATCACTCCATCTATTTGGACATTCACTAGCAGTTGCACAAATCTTATCAAAATTCATAACTGGTTTTGATAAGAACGCTAAAAATTTATTTGTAGCCAACTTTTCCATAGTATCTGAAATCGTGAATGATCTTCCAAATCCTGCTGTCAATTGTACAAAAAGTTTTGCCCCACTCTTATGAATTTCATCCATGAATGGTTTCATCTTCTTAAACATACCTTTATTTTTGTATAACCATTGGCCAAGCATTGGATTATAAACTGGCTGACATCCTGGGAGAATAAGACCTACTTCATTGTTTGCTTTATCAAGCAAAAATTTGGCTGCTTCTTTATCAAAATGATTAATTTCCATCCAGCCAAAAATGTTTGTTCCGCCCATCGAAGTCATGACAATTCTGTTTTTGATTTCAACATTGCCTATCTTCCAAGGCGTAAATAGCGGTTTTAATGATTTATCCATATAAATTACCTCTCTCGGTATAAATTTACCTAATTGAGAAAATTATAAAATATTAAGCCAAAAAAATGTAGATATTTTGAACATAATTAATATAAAAATTGAAGATTTGAGATATTTGATTTTATTGATATAGATAATTAAAAAGAATCAATTATAATTTTTTCACAATTTGTTTGTGATCTCTTTTCTTTTAGAGTAGGTGCTTTAACAGAATAGCACGGTTAAAGGAGGTCGCGGATATGAAAAACGCCGAACAAATTGAAGTCGCAATGATAGGAAAATCTATCAAAACGCTTAGGAGAGCTAACAACCTAACGCAAGAAGAGTTAGCAAACAAGTGTGGCTATAGCGTTAGAAATCTAAGAAGGATTGAAAACTATGGCACAACTAGTATTGAGGTTATCAATACATTCGCTCTAATTTTCAAAGTTAGGGCAATAGACATCCTAAATGGATGTTTTATTTTCACAAAAAAACTTGCAACAGATCAATTCTATTGCAAGTTTACCCCCATTTATAATCCCTCGAAGGAACAGACAATCCCGAATTTCTTCATACACTTTTTACCTTAATTTGTTATTCATACACATGTACTTTAGGCTGAACCATAAGTTGCGACCTTATAGCTTCTAAAATAGATTTTTCAATCGAACCATGGGAAGAATTCATATCTTCCAACTTTCACAGAGCTTCAGCATTTTAACCTCAAAGCTACCAATCGCTTATTTTCATAAATCCATGAACAACGACATTCTGCTACTCGCGCTCACTAAACTAGTTATAGATTGTTACCAATCATCAAGTCATTTTCCTTCACCTTATTTGAGAGCCAAGATCCTAATTTCTCAGATTAGCATCTTATCGCGGGTCATATCACTATGTTGCCTCTTTTGGTTCCTAGTCCTAGTGACTATTTACATCGAAAGACAAAGTGCGCCATTAACCAAAGCGAGAATTTAATCTCGAATACTTATTGCTAAGTCTTGAAAATCTCAAAGTATCCCATGAAACTTTCTTTCTTGCTTAATGCCATGGCCATCTAACAAAGATGACTTCACCATGTTTTATTGTATGTTCCTTGAAAAGATTATTTCCTTGGAGCAACTATATATTACATTTCATATTAAAAACATGTGAGGACATGGATTGTCCTATTTACAATTTCAAACGTGATAAAATAAGTGTCATTAATGAAAAAACACTGACTAGTTCAGTGTTTTATCAAATTTATTTATCACTATCTTTATTATCTTCTTTTCGCCATTCCTCTTTTACTTTTTCAGATTCTTCTAAAGTAGACATATCAAGTATTTTGTATAATCTTTCATCTTCTTCGGCTTCTTGCTTAATTTTACTAGTTTTACGAATGTATGCATCTTCCCATGATTGATTTTGGTTTTCTTCTTCAGTAATAATTTGATCATCAATTAATACTTTATATTCCGTCTTTTTGCTATCAATTACAATTGTATGAGCAATAATATCGTGTAATGATTGGAACTTTCTATTTAGAATTCTTACCATATAATCAATTATTGATGCAAAAATTGCTAAAATCATAATAATCCAAACCCTTGAAACCAAAATAAGTAGCCAATAAGCTAATAAAATTCCATAATGAACAAATCTTTGCCATAATTGAGTTTGTTTATTATCAATTGAAGAAACTAATTCAAGTTTAAACATCATCTTCCCTAATGTTTTACCTTTCTTATTTATTAAAGGTATAACTAAGAAAAATACAACTGGAAAAACTAAAAAGCCAGGAAGTAAAGCATAGAATTGAGCATTATTAATTCTATTAATTCTTGATGTAATATATTCTTGTTTATTTGTTAAATTATTGAGTGCTTT
>CAVGUA010000045.1:0-17393 GCA_963632335.1 Parabacteroides goldsteinii | reverse complement strand
GAAATGAACATTAGTGAAGAAGAGTTGTCAGTTATTTTGATGATCAATCATCTTCTTGAACAAGATAATGAATTTATTACAACTGATGTTTTGGCTCTAAAAATGTCTATGCAAAGTAAAACAATTGATAAATGTTTAACTTCTCTTTACAAGAAAAAATATATTGAATTTGATACATCTAGTGGTGATTTAAAAACTACTGTTGAACCTATTAAAAAAATTCTTTATAAGAAATTTGAAAAATCTTTATTTTCAGAAGAAGAATATAACAAAAACCAAGAATTAAATGCATATAGAAATAGAATTTTTGAACTATTTACTAATTATTTTGGAAGAAAATTAACTCCAATTGAATTGTCGCATATTGATGATTGGATTAAAAATGATATAGATGAAGATACCATTATTAATTCATTAAAAGATGCTGTTAATTATAATAAATTATCAATCAATTATATTGATTCTTTAATTATTAAGAAATTGAATGATGAATAAAAAAACTATAGCGGTTTCCACTTATTTTGCTGAAAAATGCAAAGATGCTACATGTACTCTCACTTTTGATAGTGACTATTCTTTGCTAATTGCGATAATGCTTTCAGCTCAGTGCACCGATAAAAAAGTTAATGTTGTAACTGATAAACTTTTCCACGATTATCATTCGCTTGAAGATCTTAATAAATTATCAATTCTAGAAATTGAAAGTTACTTGAAAACACTTGGTTTATATAAAAATAAAGCAAAATATTTAAAAGAAATCGTTCATGAATTAATTACAAATTATGATGGGAAAGTTCCAAGCAGCAAAAAAGAGATGATGAAACTTCCTGGAATAGGTAATAAAACAGCAAATGTTATGCTTATCGAGTGGTTTAAAGTTCCAGCTTTTCCAGTTGATACGCATGTTAATAGAGTTGCAAAGCGACTAGGTTTTGCAAAAGAAAATGATTCAGTTAAAATCGTAGAAAAAAATTTAATGAAATCTTTTGATAAAAAAGATTGGATTGATTTGCATCATAGATTTATTTATTTTGGAAGAAATTATTGCAAAGCTATTAATCCTTCATGTAAAAATTGTGGTTTACAAGAATATTGTTCATATTTTAAGAAATTGAAGAAATAAATTTTAAATAATCTAAAGGTGGATTTATTGTTAGAGGCATTATAAATCCATGTTCTTTTATATAAGTTAATGGTATTGATTTCTTTTTTGTTGAATCAATAAATTCAATTAATTTTTTAGCTGACAAAATGTAGTATTCTTCAAGAGTAGAAAATTCAATTATCACAAAAGCAGTGGCTTTCTGCATAAGAATTTTGCGAAAATGAGCAATTTGACATGTTTGAAAATTGTTCAAACTAAAGCTTGTTTTACTTTTTGTAGATTTAGCTTCAAAGTCGATATATTTGCCCTCGTAAACACCATTATAATCTGTGGTAGAATGCTTATCAAAAATAGCATTTGTAATGCGCTTTTTATTTGAATCCATTTTGATTATTTTAATTGGGGTAGGTTTTTTATAAATTACTGCGATATTATTTCTCAAATAAAACTCATTTGAATCATTTATTAAAGATTCAAGAGACATTCCTCTGTTCTTAAATTGAACGGTTTTCTTTTTATTGCTTATGCCAACTGGATAATTAATCATTAAATATCTTCTCCAATATACTCAATCAAATTTTCCATTGAGGTTGTACCTTTTGTTTTCAAATCTTTTAAAATTTTTGAAATTGGGGCGGGATATACATGGTTATTCAACAAAACTTTAGTATATTCCTTAGTAATTAAGGCTCGATTGTTTAAGACGGCTTTATAAAGAAGCATCAAATTTAATGCATCAAACATTGGATTATGAGCTTCTCCTTGTGGCGTAACATTAAATAGTTCTAAAGCATCATGAAGCGAAAGCTGAGTTCCTTTTTTACTTTTTACGTATCTCCCTAAAAAAGATGAGAAATCAATATAGTTTTTGTAGATACTTTTTATAAATGGATCATCACTAAGTCCTGCAATAGTTGAAGTTTGATGCAATAGTCTCATATCGAAATTTCCGTATGTAATATATTTTATGTTTGCATGGACTCCTACATATTGCTTGAAATATTTATTTGCATAAAGAAAATTAATGCCTTTCTCTTGAAGTTCGGCATCAGTTATTCCAGTTAGTTTTGATACGACAGGACCAACTTCACCATGGGCTTTAACATATTGTTTAAAACCTGGATAAACTTTTTTAACTTGGTTTTTATTATCAAGAACGACTTTTACAGCACCTATTGCAATAATTTCTTGAGTAAATTGAGTTCCTTCATAATCCAAGAAAACAACAGTTTTTGCACTATTTAATAATTTGTTAATTTCTTTCATCGATTTATTATAGATATTCACCTGCATAATTTCAATTTGATTAATTGAAGAAAAAAGAACATTCTTCTATAATATCAGTGGTCAGGAATTAAAGAAAATTATGAAACTTTTATTAACTAGTAGAGACATTTTAAACAAGGAATTTACAAAGAATGTTAAAGGGTATGATCCATTAGAAGTTGATGCCTTTCTTGATAATGTTTTAAAGGATTATAAAGTCATTGATAATGTCATTGTTAATTTAAATGATAAAGTAAACGAACTTAAAAAAGAAAATCAAGAACTTACTAATGAACTTGAACTTTTAAAAAGTCAAAATGTTAGAAAGAGCAAACAAACTTTTGTTGCAAATGATTATTCTCGTCTTGACAATTTAGAACTTCTAAAAAAGATTAGTGCTTATGAGAATAAGCTCTATGAATTGGGGGTAGATCCAAGTAAAATAAAATAACTTTCAGTCTATGCAATCGCTAGCATTAGCTAGAGGAAAGTCCATGCTTGCACTCTCTGCGATGAGAGTAGTGATTATGCTAGTTTAAAAAATAAAACTAGGTACTAGGGAGCTAGTAACGACGTTAGAAAATCTAAAACTTCGGTCATGATTCGATAACATAAAGTGCCACAGTGACGAATTTGCGAGAAATCGCAAAATGAAACGTTGGTAAACTCCATAAGCAAGAAACCCAAATTTTGGTAGGGGAAACTAGAAAACCGAACTGAAGGTTTTATAGTAAGAGAAATCTTAGATTAATGATTGCACTCGACAGAACATGGCTTATTGACTGAATACTCACTTAAGAAAGAATATGAAAAAAATTAATTTACCTACAAAAATTACTATTTCAAGAATTATTATTAGTGCACTTTTGATTGTAGCAATAATAATATGCTATTTACTTGATCAATTTAGCGTTATAAATGTCGCTTCTTTTAATTTGGTTTTAGGAAATGTTACTTTAAATAAATTAATGCTTATTTTTTGGGTTGTATTTTTAATTGCAAGTTTAACAGATTTTTTAGATGGATATCTTGCAAGAAAAAATAATCAAGTTACAGATCTTGGGAAATTTTTGGACCCTATAGCTGATAAAATGCTTATTAATTCAATTATGATTTTCTTGTCTCTTAATTTTTTAAGTACTCAAGATACTTTAAAATTTCCATGGTTCTGTGTTGTTTTGATGGTTATTAGGGATTTGGTTGTTGATGGTTTAAGATTTATGGCTGCGACAAAAAATGTAGTTTTAGCAGCAAATTATTGGGGCAAAGCAAAAACTGTTCTTCAGATGATTGCAATATCATTAATATTTTTAAATGGCTTCCCATTTAGTTATTTTGATGCAAATTGGCCAACTTATCTCCATGTTAGCGATATAATTTGCTATTTAACTACCCTTACTTCTTTGATAGGTGGATTCATTTATCTCAAGGATAATAGAAAAATTTTTTACGAAAATTGAAAAAATTTTGAAAATTTTTTGAATTCCCCCCCTATTAATAGTGTGGAGGTAAATTTTTATGAAAGATGACACAAAAAAACTTTATGATGATACGTTAAAAGCTGTTTTGAGTGATATTGAACACTCTTTTGGTCGTGGTGCGATTATGGTTTTAGGAGATAGACCTAAAGTCAACACTGAAGTTTTATCGAGTGGTTCTATATTACTTGATGATTGTTTAGGTTGTGGTGGTTATCCATTAGGAAGAATTGTTGAAATTTATGGGCCTGAAAGTAGTGGAAAAACCACCCTTGCTCTTACAGCAATTGCAGAAACACAGAAAAATGGAGGAAGATGTGCATTTATTGATGCGGAACAATCAATTGATCCAACTTATGCAAAAAATTTAGGAGTTAATATTGATGAATTAATTTTGAGTCAACCTGATTCTGGAGAACAAGCGCTACAAATTGTTGAAATGCTTGCAAAATCTGGAGCTTTTAAGTTGATTGTTGTTGATAGCGTTGCAGCACTAGTTCCTCAAGCAGAAGTTGATGGTATGATGATTGATAACCAAGTTGGTTTATTAGCTAGATTAATGTCAAAAGCTCTTAGAAAAATAACTGCTGTTTTGAATAAAGGAAATTGTACAGTTATTTTTATTAATCAATTAAGAGAAAAAGTCGGTGTAATTTACGGAAGTCCAGAAATTACAACCGGAGGCCGTGCTTTAAAATTCTATTCAAGTATTAGACTTGATATTAGAAGAACTGAAGCCATTAAATCTGGTGTTAATTTTGTTGGAAATACAGTCTGTGTAAAGGTTGTAAAAAATAAAGTTGCGCCACCATTTAAATCTTGTAAGTTAGATATTATTTATGGAGAAGGCATTTCTAAAGAAGGTGAACTTTTGGATCTTGGCCTTCAAATGGGAATTGTTAAAAAATCTGGATCTTGGTATGAAGTTTATGGGGATAGAATGGGTCAAGGAAGAGATACAGCCAAATTTTATTTACATGAAAACCCTGATGTATTTGAAAAACTTAAAAAAGAAATTGTCACCGGCGAATCTTTAAACAAAAAACAAACAAATGTTATTGGTAATGATGCAAAACCATTAGATGATAATTTTTTTAAGAAGAATTAAATAATTTAAATACTGAACTTTTAGTTCAAATTTAGTAATTTGCATATAGAATATGTAGATTTCCTTTGTTATAATTTGAGAAGTATCGTAAGGTACTTAATATATATTTTATTTATTGTAATTGTCTTATTAACAACGATATATTTGAAAATTTTATAGTTTTTTGCTTACGGTACTTTTTAGCAAAAGGAGAATTTTAATTATGGATTGGTACTGGGTATTAATCATATCTCTTCTTAGCTTATTTGTAGGTGTTGCTATTGGCGTTTTATATTTTACTTTTTCTCCAAGATTTAAAGAGAAAAAAGCAAAACATGATGCTGATAAAATATTAAATGAAGCTCAAATTAAAGCCGAGCATGTTATTAAAAATGCAGAAATTGATGCGAAGCAAAAAGTGTTTGAGATGAAACAAGAAGCAGAGAAAGATATCAAAGAAAGAAAACAAGACGTTGTCGTTCAAGAAAACAAGCTCAATCAAAGAGAGCAACTTATTAACCAAAGAGATGCAGCTTTAACTCAGAAAGAAAATGCTCTTGATGATAAAGAAGCTTTAATTGAAAAGGGTATTGAAGAAAACAAAAAGAAAGATGCTGTCTTACAAAGTAAGATTGATAGCATTATTAATGAACTTCAAAAAGTTGCAAAAATGTCAACTGAAGAAGCCAAATCTGAAATTTTTAGACGTGTTGAGGAAAGATACAATCGTGAAATTGCTCAATACATGAAAAATAGAGAAGATGAGGCCGAACAAGAAGCTGATGAAAAAGCAAAACAAATATTAGCAAATGCTATGTTTAGAGATGCTCAAGAAGTAACAACAGATCATACTGTTAATGTTATTTCTCTTCCAAGCGATGAAATGAAGGGCAGAATCATTGGACGTGAAGGAAGAAATATTAAATCACTCGAACAAATGCTTGGTGTTGATATTATTATTGATGACACACCTGAAGCAATTACAATCAGTTGTTTTAATCCTATTCGTAGAGAAGTTGCCTCACGTGCTCTTCAAATTCTTGTTAAAGATGGAAGAATTCAACCAGGAAGAATTGAAGAAGTTGTTGCAAAATGTCAAAAAGATGTTGATGAAGTCATCCGTAAAGCTGGTCAAGATGCTGTCTTTAAACTTGGTATTGGAAGAATGGATAAAGAACTTATGTTCTATGTTGGCAAATTAAGATATAGAACTAGTTATGGTCAAAATCAGCTTGAACATAGTATAGAAACAGCTCAAATTTGTGGAATGATGGCTGCTGAATTAGGTTTAGATCAAAATATGGCTAAAAGAGCAGGTTTACTTCATGATATTGGTAAAGCTGCAGATTTTGAACTCGAAGGAAGCCATGTTGAAATTGGTGCTAGATTAGCTAAAAAATATGGCGAATCTGATGTAGTTATCAATGCAATTGAATCTCATCATGGAGATTGTTCACCAAAATATCTTACAAGTATTTTAGTTGCTGCTGCAGACACATTAAGTGCTGCAAGACCAGGAGCTCGTAGTGAGACTCTTGAAACTTATATTAAGAGAATTGAACAACTCGAAAATATTTGTAAAGGATTTGATGGTGTTTCACAATGCTTTGCAATGCAATCTGGTAGAGAAGTTAGAGTTATGGTTATTCCAGAAAAAGTCGACGATCTTCAAGCATTTAAAATGGCGCACGACATAAAAGAGAAGATTGAAAATGAGATGACTTTCCCTGGTCAAATTAAGGTTAACGTTATTCGTGAATATCGTGCGATAGAAACAGCTAAATAATGAAAATATTGTTTGTAGGGGATGTTGTAGCAGAGGTAGGAAGGAAGGCTCTTTTAAAGAACCTTCCATTTGTTCTAAATAAAACCAAATGTGACTTTGTAATTGTCAATGTTGAAAATATTGCTTATGGACATGGCATCAACAAAGTCACGTATGATTTTTTATGCAATCTACCAATAGATTGTATGACTTTAGGCAATCATTATAGAGATAACATTGAGGTTTTAGATGTTTTGAGTAATGATAATATTATTCGACCACTAAATATTAAAAGATTATTTCCTGGAAAAGGGTCAAATGTTTATCTATGTAAAGGTAAAAAAATAAGAGTCACAAACTTACTTGGACTTTCTTTTATGAAGGAAAAAGTAGAAGAACCTTATAAAGTTATTTCAAAACTGTTAGAAAATGATAATTCAGATATTCATATTATTGATTATCATGGAGAGTCTACAGGCGAAAAGAAAGCATTTGCATATTATTTTGCAAATGATGTTGAAGCAGTAATAGGAACACATACACACGTTCAAACATGCGACAATCAAATTTTAAATGATCATGAAGCTTTTATTAGCGATGTTGGAATGTGTGGAGGTTATAATTCAGTTTTAGGAAATGAAATTAATTCTGTTATAAAAAGAACAATGCTGCATGATAATACTGTTAAGTTTGAATATTTAGAAAATGATGATACTTTGTTTAATGCAGTTATTATTGAATTTGATGACAATACGAATAAGGCAATTAAAATTGAAAGAATCAATTTATTGAATGGTAAAGAAAATGGGTAAAAATATATTATATTTAGATCTTCCAAGCATGAATAAAGCAAGAGAAAGATTAAAACATAGCGAAACATACCATTATGATTATGTTCCAAATCAACAAATTATTAATTTTTTGAATGGCAAAAAATACTTTATTAGAACTTATGGTTGCCAAGCAAATTATCGTGATGAAGAAAATATTTCTGGAATTTTTAACTCATTAAAAATGGTAAGAACAAATGATTTAAAAGATGCAGATATTATTTTATTAAATACATGTGCTGTTAGAGAAAACGCCGAAGATAAAGTTTATGGTGAAATTGGCGATGTTAAGAAATTGAAAGAAACAAAGAAAGACATTATTTTAATTGTTTCTGGATGCATGAGCGAACAAAAACATGTTATTGATAGGGTTTTAGAAACTTTCAAATGCGTTGATATTTTAATTGGCACTCACAATATTAAAGATTTAGTTTTAATTCTTGAAAAACATTTAGAAACTAATCAACGTATTGTATGTGTTTCAAGTGGTGAAGGTGACATTATTGAAGATCTTCCATCAATTAGAAATGATAAATATAAAGCATTTGTCAATATTACTTATGGCTGCGATAAATTTTGTACATATTGCATTGTTCCATATACTAGAGGAAAAGAAAGAAGCCGTGATATAAACGACATTTTAAAAGAATGTAAAGAACTTGTTGATGCAGGTTATCAAGAAATTACATTGCTTGGGCAAAATGTTGATGCATATGGAAAAGATTTAAAAAATGGTGTTACTTTTGCAACTCTTTTAGAAGAAGTTGCAAAACTTGGGATTCCTCGATTAAGATTTTTGACATCATATCCAAGTGATTTTAAAGATGAAGTTATTGCAGTAATGGCTAAATATGACAACATAATGAAATATATTCATCTTCCAGTTCAATCAGGCAGCAATGAAGTATTAAGAAGAATGGCTAGAAGATATACTAGAGAAGAATATCTTGATTTAGTTGCAAGAATTAAGAAAATAATTCCAAACATCGCACTTTCAACGGACATTATTGTTGGTTTTCCAAACGAAACATACGAAGAATTTTTAGATACAGTTTCTATTTGTAAGGAAGTAGGATATACAAGTGCTTATACATTTATTTATTCTCCTAGAGTTGGAACACCAGCGGCTAGATTAAAGGATGATGTTCCATACTTAGAAAAATCTAAAAGATTTACAGAACTTAAAAAATCTCTTGAAGAAGATTTTTTAAAGAAATCTGAAGAAATGGTTGGTAAAACATTTAAAGTTTTAGTGGATTCTGTATCAAAGAAAAATGACAACTTAATGACAGGTTACACTGAAAATAATAAAGTCGTGAATTTTAAAGGCGACGAATCTTTAATAGGGAAAATTATCAACGTTAAAATATTAGAAAATCATCTTTACTTCTTAATTGGCGAGGTTGTTGATGAATAATGAAATTAGAAATTCATTAAATAAAGTAAAAAAAGATTTATTTAATGAACCAATTATTAAAGAATATTTGAGACTTAAGGAACTTTTAGAGAATTCTGATGAGCTTTCAAAATTAAGGAAGCAAATTTCTTTTCTTCAAAATTGTCACCCAAGCAATGAAAATAGAGAAGAATATTATAAAATTTTGAAACAATATAATGATGATCCTTTAGTCATTCAATTTAAAAGTGTAGCTGATGAAGTTTATGATTTATTAGAAGAAGTTAAAAAGGAGCTTGAGATTTGATTATTTGTATTGTAGGACCAACCGCTAGCGGAAAATCTAAAATAGCAGAAGAATTATCTATTTTTCATGATGCGAAAATTGTGAATTTTGATGCATTTCAAGTATATAAAGAAATGGATATTGGAACGGCAAAACCTACAAAAAATGAATTAGAATCAGGCAGATATTTTTTATATGATATTAAAAATATTGATGAAGATTTCGATGTTTCAAAATATCAAAAAATATGTAGAGATTTTTTAGCTGAACATAAAAATGAGAATCTAATTTTAGTTGGTGGAACAGGATTATATTTAAAAGCTGTACTTTATGATTATAATTTTGAAAAAGATGAATCGCCAATGCCAGAAGATTTTTTAGACGAGTATAGTAATCAAGAATTATATGAAAAACTTTTAATCATTGATCCTGTTGATGCAAATAAAATTGGTGTAAATAATCGCAAACGACTTTTAAGAGCCTTATATATCTATAAAATTCATGGAAAGCCAAAATCATCACTAAATAAAAATGGGAAAAATAAGCTTTTATATGATGATGTTCATATTATAGGGGTAGATATACCACGCGAAATATTATATGAAAGAATTAATCAAAGAGTTGACAAAATGATTGATGATGGATTAGAAAAAGAAGTTGAATTTTTGTTTTCTGAGCATGGCTATAATAAAAGAGCACTTCAAGCAATTGGATATAAAGAATTTAATAATGAACTTCCTTTTGATGAAAAAATTGAGTTAATTAAGAAAAATACGAGAAATTACGCAAAAAGGCAGATGACTTTTTTCAAACATCAATTTGATAATATTAAATGGTGTGCTTCGGTTGAGGAGGCAATTACTTATGGAAAAACAATTCGACGATCGAACTAAGTTATTAATTGGCGAAAAAAACTTAGAAATTTTAAAAACAAAAAAAGTAGCGATTTGTGGAAATGGTGGAGTTGGATCAATTATCCCACTTGCTTTACTAAGGTCTGGAATATACAAGTTTTTGTTGGTTGATTTTGACGCAGTTGATAATTCTAATCTCAATAGACAATTTGCATATTTCATTGGTGATGTTGGAAAAAGTAAGGTTGAATCGTTGAGTTTGCATATGCGACAATTAAGAAAAGAAGTCGAAACCGATATAGTTTTTTCAAAAATTGATGAGAATTTTGATTTCAATATTTTTGATAATTGTGATTATGTTTTTGATTGTATTGATGATATTAGAGCTAAAGTTTTGCTTATAAAATATTGTAAAGAACATGATATAAAAATTATTTCAAGTCTTGGAATGGGTAATAGACTTGACCCAACAAAAGTTGTTATTACTAAGTTAAATAAAACAACAACTGACCCTTTAGCAAAAAAGTTAAGATATTTATTAAAAGAAAATTGTGTTGATATTTCTAATGTTATAGTTTCTTTTTCTTTGGAGAAACCTATAATCAAAGATAAAGTTGTTTCATCAATGGTTTTTACTCCTAATGCTTCAGGGCTAGCAATGGCAAGTTATGCATTAAGAGATATGTTAAATCTAGAGGAGGTAAAATAATGAGTTTAGAAAATATTACTAAAGTAGCCAAGAAAATAGGCATTAATTCTGATGAATTAGAATTATATGGAAATTTTAAAGCTAAAATTCATCCAGATGTTTATGAAAGGTATAAGAACAACGAGAATGGAAAGTTAATTCTTGTTACTGCAATTACTCCAACAAAAGCTGGCGAAGGAAAAACTACGACAAGTATTGCATTACTTGATGGACTTGCAAAACTTCATCAAAAAGCACTTCTTTGTTTGAGAGAACCATCAATGGGTCCAGTTTTTGGACTTAAAGGTGGTGCAACTGGTGGTGGAAAGGTAACTATTGAACCACAAGAAGATATCAATTTACATTTTACCGGAGATATGCATTGTTTGACTTCTTCCATAAATTTAATTGCTGCAATTATTGACAATCATATTTACCAAGGTAATGAACTTAGAATAAATAAAGATAAAATTTTATGGAAAAGAGCAATTGATACTAATGATCGAGAACTAAGAGATATTGAAATAGGTTTTGGTGAGAAAAATGGTATTCAAAGAAAAGATCATTTTGAAATTACGGTTGCTAGTGAATTGATGGCAATTTTGTGTATTGCTAAAGATGAAGAGGATTTTGTTAGAAGACTTGAAAATATTATCGTTGCTTATAATTTTGATGACGAACCTGTTTATTTAAAGGATTTACATATCACTAATGCAATTATGAAGATTATGCGATATGCATTATGGCCAAACATTGTTCAAACAAGTGAAAATAATCCATGCTTAGTACATGGGGGACCATTTGCAAATATTGCACATGGATGTTCAAGTTTAATTGCTACTAAATTAGCTTTAAAATTATCCCCAATTGTAATAACTGAAGCAGGATTTGCTGCAGATTTAGGGGCTGAGAAGTTTTTTGATATTAAATGTCGTGTTGGCGAATTAACACCAAATATGGCTGTTTTAGTTGCAACGATTAGAGCTTTAAAAATGCATGGTGGTGTGCTTTTTGAAGATCTTAATAAGGAAAATGTTGATGCTTTAAAAGAAGGCGTCAAAAATTTAGAACAACATTACGAGAATTTAAGAAAGTTTGGCGTTCCAGTTGTTATAGCTATAAATCATTTTGCTAGCGATAGTGAAAACGAAGTTAAATTTTTAACGAATTGGTGCAAAGAAAAAGGTTATGAAGTTGCATTCCTTGATGGATTCTTAAAGGGTGGAGAAGGTGCAGTTGATCTTGCAAACAAGGTTTTAGAATGTTTAGCAACAAAGAAAACAAACTTTAAACCTTTATATGTGTTGAATGATTCAATTGAAAAGAAGATTTTAAATATTGCTAAAAATATTTATAGAGCTGATGGCGTCGAATATACAGAAAAAGCTCTTGAAGATATTGAAAAAATTAAAAAACTACACAAAGAGAATCTTGTAGTTTGTATGGCAAAAACTCCATCAAGTTTCAGCGATAACCCTAAATTATTAAATTGTCCAAGAAACTTTAAAATTATTGTTAGAGAAGTTAAATTATCAAATGGAGCGGAATTTATCGTTGTTTTAACAGGCAACATTTTAACGATGCCAGGGCTTCCTAAAGTACCACAAGCAACATTAATGTAGTGAATGATTGATTATTTAAAAAGCGGCTACCCGAGCCGCTTTTTTGAAACTATCTTTTAATTTCGCCTTTGCCTTTACTGGCAATGAAATCGAGCAATGTTGATTCATTGAATTTAGCATAATCACCAAATAATGACTGTTTTAATATTGCGTTAGCAATTCCTAAACATAATGTTTTTTCTTCATCGTATCCTTTTAGATATCCATGAATAACACCAGCTGCATATGCATCGCCAGCACCAATACGGTCATAAATTAAACAATTCATTTCGCCACTTTCATATTTTCCATTTTTAGTATATGAAATACCATTCAAAATATGTTCATTACTGGCAATAATTTTTCTTTGCTTTGTATATACTCTATCGAGGTTAAAATGTTTTATTGCATCAAAGAATAATTTATCATCATCTGTTTCTTCAGGTTCAAAATTTAATAAAGTTTTAAAATCAAAAGGTGAAGCAAATACTACATCACAGTAATTAATAACTAATGGATATATTTTTTTAGCATCATCTAAAGAAAGTAATCTTGAACGGTAATTAAAATCAAATATAACTTTTACATTATGTTCTTTAGCCTTTTTAAGAGCAAGTAAAGCAGTTTCTCTAGCTTCTTTAGAGATTGCAAGAGTAATTCCTGTTAAGTAAAACATTTCTGCATTAGAAAAAATTTTATCAAAATCAAAATCAGTTGGTTTCATATGTGAAGCACTACTATGTTTACGATTGTATAATGTATTTGAACTTCTGCTACCTTCTGCAATGTCTACAAAATACATACCAAAACTATGATGATCATAAATAATATTTGAACAATCAACTTCATGAGCTAATAATTTCTTCTTACATGCGTTTCCTAATTCATCAATTGGTAATCTTGATAAATAGACACATTTATGTTTTAAATGCGATAAAGAAATTAATACATTAGCTTCTCCGCCTCCATAACTTGCTTGAAATTCTCCTGCATCAGGTATAAGTCTTCCTCTAGGGGCAGTTAAACGAAGCATCATTTCGCCTAAACCTACGATATCTTTTTCTTTTTTCATATTTTATTATCCCTCACAAACTATTTAATTAATTCTATAATAAATTAAAATCAAATACATTATTTTAAGTATTTAAGAATATTTTATGTTCTCTAAGAACAATTAATTCATCGATATAATCAAATAAAATTCATTTATGAACATATAAAAACCATTTATGGAATTTTTTTAGACTATTATAAAAAGAAAACGGTCATAATGACCGTTTATTCGATAGCAATTACAAAATCGTAAACAGGTTGACCTCCATCAACTTCGAGTATATCCATCATCGGATAATCTTTTTCTAGTGTCGATTTCAAATCTGCTTTTATTTTTTCAGTAACATTTTTCCCATAGAAAATAGTAATAATTGCTTTATCATCCATATCTGGAACGAGTTTCATCATTTTCTTTGTGGCTGGGATAATTGCTCTATCATGCGAAACAATTTGACCATTCATTATTCCAATAAAATCACCTTTTTTGATTGTAATTCCATTGTTTTTAGAATCTCTAATTGATTTAGACATTTCAAGTGAAACAACTGCACTCATTTGTTCTTCCATTGTTTTGATATTTTCTTCTATAGAATTATCAAAATCAGCCATTTTCATTGCTGAATAAGCTTGAACTACTGACTTTGAGTGAAGTACATGTACATGAGATTTTGTATAAAGTTTTGCAGCTTGTTCTGCTGTCATGATAACATTACCATTATTTGGGAAAACGATGATATCATCAGCATTAACATAATCGAACATATTTAAAAAGTCTTGTGCTGATGGGTTCATTGTTTGACCACCTGGGATGATTCCGGCAATTCCCATTTCTTTGAAAATTTTTCCTATTTCAATTGATGGTGCAACAGAAACAAGTTGAACTTTAGAATGTTTTAATGGTTCAGGCTTAATATCATTAGATACTTTTACACCCTTTCCATGTATTGGCATTTCTTTTAAAAGCTTTTCATTGTGTTGGATAGTCATATTTTCCATTTTAAATGTAATGAATTCCCCATATTGTTGAGCAAATTGGATGACTTTCCATGGTTCTTTTGTGTGGACATGGATTTTAATTATTGTTTTTTGTTTTATTGCAACAATTGAATCTCCTATTGTTGAGAAGTAATCAATAAAAGATTGGAGGTCGACTTTTTCAGGATCGGCTTTTGATTTTAAAAGTTGCAAAATAAATTCAGTGCAATAACCATAATCTAGTTTTGAGTTTTCGTTAAATACTTCTTCATCTCCAATTTCAACATTTGTTGTAGGCCCATTAAAAATCGTATCAGCAATATCTTCGCCCATTATTTTTTTGCTCATGCCTTCGATAATATATAAAAGACCAGCTCCACCTGAATCAATAACGCCAGCTTCTTTTAATACTGGTAGAAGATCAGGAGTTTTATCTAAAGATTTTTTCATCTCTTCTAAAAGTATTTTGAAGAGTGTTTCAAAATCCTGAATTTCATTAATGTGGTCATTAATGTAATCTGTTCCTTCTCTCGCAACTGTTAAAATCGTTCCTTCAACAGGGTTTGGTACAGATTTATAAGCAACTCGCGTTCCATTTTTAAGAGCAGAAGCAAATTGTTTTACATTTGCTTTTTTAAGACCCTTTAATGCATCAGAAATTCCAGCAAAAAATTGGGATGTGATAACTCCGGAGTTGCCTCTAGCGCCTAAAAGCATTCCTTCTGAACATTTTGTTGAAACATCACCAAGATTTGTTTTATTAGCTTTCTTCATGGCTTTGATTCCACCATCAAGAGTAGCACAAATGTTAGTTCCAGTATCTCCATCAGGTACTGGAAAAACATTTAATTCATTAACTGTTTGATAATGAGTTTTAAGATCTTTAAAACCATTGAGAACTATTGCCTCATAAGTTTTTCCATCAATGGTATTCATTTTATTTACCTACTGCGGTAACTTTTTCACCAAAGGAATAAACTGCGATAGTTCCTGGACCAGTTGAACCACCAATGATTGGTCCTAATATACCTAAATGTACAGCTTTTGGTTTAACTCTTTTTAAGAGTTCTGATTTACAAAATTCAGCTCCTTCTAAATCATCTGAGTGTGCAATATAAATTGTTTGATTTTGAATATCGTCAGCAGTTCTAATAGCTTCTTCAACAATTTTTATTAATGATTGTTTTCTTCCTTTAATTTTTTCGATAGCATAATTTGCACCATTAACATCAGAAATAACAATTGGTTTTACACCAAATAAATTTCCAAAGAAAGCACTTGAAGCTTTAACACGACCAGCTCTTTTAAGATAATTTAAATTATCAACAGCAGCCCATTGGTTATATCTTAATTTATTTTCTTCTAACCAAGCGACAATTTCTTTTAAATTCTTTCCTTCCTTATACATTTCACGTGATCTAATTGCCATATCGCCTTGTGCATAACCACAAATTAAAGAATCAACGACCATAATTTTGCTGTCTTTATATTTTTTGCTTAATTCATCAGCGACTGTTTTCCCCATATCAACAGATTTTGAAAGTGCTGAAGCACATGCAATATATAAAACATCATTTCCTTTTTCTAAAGCAGCTCCAAATTTCTTTTCGAATTCTGCTCTAGTAACTTGAGAAGTAAAGATTTTTTCTCCTGAACGCATAACATCATAAAAACTATGTGGGTCATATCCTTGGTCCCAATCCAAAGATGCTACGATTTCTTTATCTTTAAAAGAAACGCCCATTTCACAATAATCAATTTCGTATTTCTTACGAAGTTCAGCGTCTAAATCGCCAGTTGAGTCGATAAAAATTGACAAATTTTTCATAAAAATTCCCTCCGTCATTTAATAACTCATACATTATCCTAGTAATTTTGATTTATTGCAAATTACATCTTGCTTTTGTTTTCTATTTTTGGTGGAAACCTTCTAAAATCATAAAAAAGAATATCCAGTTTTTGAAAACAAATTTCATGTATAATAAATAAATAGAAGAAGGGGAGTTATATGATTATTGATATTGCAATTATAGTTTTAGTTATTTTAATAACTGTTATTGGAATTTTTAGAAATCCAATTAAATGTGCTATTGATCTTGTTTTATTTATTGCCTTTACGTTTATTTTTTATAATGTTTTAGTTGGTGTTCAAGATCAAATTGTAGGTTTTACAGGTTATTCTATAAGTCAAATTGGAGAAATGCATATTGGGCAATCTTTAGAAAGCGCAAACAATGCTTTGTCTAACTTAGCTACTCAACTTGAAATTACTTTATTTGGGATAACTCCTGATTTAACTAATGATGAACTTTATGTTCAAGTAGGTTATGCTGTAGTTCATTCTTTATTTTTTGTTGTCTCAAGTATCCTTTCAATTATTCTTGCATATGGAATTGGATGGGGAATATATGCGATTTTTAGAAATAAAGCTAAAAAAATTAAGAAACTTCCAAGAATGCTTTCAAGTGTTGGAATTAGTTTAGTTTTTGCATTAACTTTTATTACTTTTACATTTTCACCAATATATATGATTTCAAATAATGCTACTAAAATTAGTAGTTATACTGAAAATCAAAACCTTGAAAATGCAGTTACTTTTTTAAATGATACAAACGATAAGGCAAAAAGTTATGAAACTACGTTAAATGATGCAAGCACAAAATTAACCACCATTAATAATGAAATAAATTCTTATGAATCAATTATTATTGATTTTGATACTAGCATTTATGATTTGAAAAAGAGATACGACGATATTGGAGCAAGAATTGATACATTATCTAAAAAAGATCTTAGTGCAAGCGATAGATATGCTATTGAAGAAGTTCAAAAACAATATAAAACTTATGAAACAGAGATTAATGATTCTATTGCAACTTTTGAATCTTCTAAAAATGACTATTATTCATTAAAAACAGAAATTAATAACTATGCAAATCAAACAACAGATGTTAGTCAACTATTAGATACGCTTTCAAGTTTAACAACGAAAGTTAATCAGTATTATGC
>CAVGUA010000044.1:0-8493 GCA_963632335.1 Parabacteroides goldsteinii | reverse complement strand
TTATTAGCTAGATAAATTTCGCATTGCCTTGTTACATAAGATATTGAATCTGATATATTTGCTGTGATATTAATTTTTGATTCTCCCATACTAAAAAAGCTCCCTATTTCTTAATATTATAAAATAAAAATCTTCGCATGTTTCAAATAAATATAAATCAAATTAATAAAAATTATCAACTAATGCAATTAAAGAATTATGATCTATTTTTCGTGAACTTGCTTACCACTTACATGTTCTATATTAATTTCATACATTTGAACAGCTTTAAAACTTTCTTCAACTTCTTTATCTACCATTTCTTTATTTGGGTTATATTTAAGAGCAAATTTATATATTGCCTCTAGAGCTTCATCATCATTCTTAATTGGAAGACATTTTCCAAAAACAATAACACTTCGAACATAAGGCGCCCAAGCTTCATCTTTAATTATTTCCTTCCCAAAAATAGTAAACGAAACTTTATCTGATAACTTTAATAAGTCAACTTTATAGCCAATTTTTGAACTATGAAAATAAATTTTATTGTTATCTTCGTCATAAAAATAGTTAATAGGAACTCCATAAGGATAACCATCTTCACTATTAATTGCTAAAACACCTCTTTTTGCAGTTTTTAGCAATTCTTTTATATCATCTTTATTTAACTCATTTTTCTTTCTTCTTATTTCTTTAAACATAACACTGGCCTCCTATAATTAGAAAAAAGAGATAATTGCAGCGGAAGTAATCATTATTGATTGGAACAAAAAACTTGATACAATTGCCCCATAGATTCTATTATTCAATTTCTTTTGGACATAATTTCCTAAAGGAATTGTAAAAACATACATCAGAATCAAGTTTTGCATTTGACCAATAAATCCTGAATAGCTCTTAATTATCAAATAGAACAAAATGAATAAAAATAATGCGACATATTGAACGAGATTATATAAAATCCGTTCCCATTTATTGGCTTTTATTTTACTAAGCATATCATTTTCAACACCCGAAATATAATATCCAATAGTCATTAAAATTGTCGCAAATATTAACCAGAAAATGCGAATATTTAATGGTATTAAATTATACATTGTTAATTTTAAAATAAACCATACATATAATATTAAAACTATCGATATAAGTACGCATCTAACAATATCTTTTTTTGTAGAATTTATTTTAAAAGAAATTTTAGGAAGAGATCCATTAACACCCTTAACTTTTTTCCTTAAATAGAAAATTAACATTACAATTCCATACCCAGCAATACAGCACATATATGGTATAATCATAATAGGCGAACCAAATGGGAAAACCATACATAAACAACAAATCAAGAATCCCAAAATCAATCCTGGAATCCATAATAGTAATTTTCTTAGTAAGAAGGATTTAATGCTTGTAATCGTAGGAATTTCGTCTGTGCTTTTTTCCACATTATTTTCCACGCTTATTAATGTATATAGAACAATACCGATTCCAACAAGTGACATAATCCATCCAATATAAATAAAGGACAAGAATATACTTGGATATGAAGAAATTGAACCAGTAATGTCTGAAATTGAATTAGAAACATATGTTGCAAATCTAGACGAATACATTTCATAAGAATGCAAAATGAGTGAAGTTACACCAACAGTAATTTTATTTCCAAATGATGTAGTTTTAGTAAATTCAATTGTTCCATCTTCAATGGTTTTTTCTCCACTCAATCTTTCACTGATTCTTAAAATATCATAAGAAGAAACAACATCATCAGCAGTTGATCCAAATAAATAAACATTTATACCTGCGACAGCATTTGAAGAATAATTTTTCCAAGGATATTCACTTTCATCTTTGGTGCCAGCAAATAAACTCGCTTGTGCATTATGCTCATAATTAACTTCTGGCGAAAAAAGAATTATATTTTTAACGTTTTTCTTTACTAATTTTGTATCAGCATCTTCAATATTATAATCATACATCAATCTTAATATTGCTCTTCCACCCATAGAATGACCCATAAGAATAATGTTTTCATAATCTATGTTTGAAATTTTATGAAGATAAACAAGAGCATCATCTATTTGCGTTGGAATATCGTCGGTTTTAGCATTATTAAAACCAATTTTCCCATATGATTCACCTTGTCCTGAATAGTCAAAAGTCATCACTGAAATATTATTAGACAAGAAAATATTAGCCATTGGCCGCCATTTAGCTCTATCACATGAATATCCAGGGCAAATTAAAACAGCATATTTTGCATCCTTTTTCTCATAATATGTTGCTTTTAATGTAACTTCGTTTTCTTTATATGAAGATTTAAATGAAAGATTCCTGCTTCCAAAACTTGAAGACACCGGAAGTATTGTCATAATAAAAGCAACAATTAGTGAGAAAATACCAACTATTAACCACGTAATTCTCTTTTTGTTTTTCATATTTTTACCTATGAAAATATTTTACATTATTTACATTTGGTTATCATTTAAAAAGAGGCTCATATCCTCTACTATAAACACATAGTCATATATACTGGCAAATAAATATAGCCTTCTTCCTCTTTATAATTTTTTTGATAGATAATTATTTTTTTACTTATATACTGATGATATTTTTTTGAAAATTCATCAATGCTTGTGTGAGCTTTATAGTTTGATGATTTTACTTCAATAGGAACCACCTTGTGATTTTCTTCTAGAAAAAAATCAATTGAATATTTTTTATTTGATCCTTTTTTATAGAAACTATTATATTTTAAAGCATAATTTTTGGCTTTTAACTCCTGTGCAACGATATTTTCAAATAAAAATCCTTCATCAACTGATAATTTATCTAAAATTATTGATTTGTATAAAGAATTATCTAAAAATTTTTTATCATAAAACATTTTTGTTATTAATAACCCTGTATCACCCGAATAAACTTTTACATTCGAAAAATCAAATCCTAAAGTAAGTGTAGGATCAATATTTTTAATTTCATAAGCAACATTAACTATTTTACTAGATTCCAATTCATCAACATTATTTAAACAAGTATATAGTTTGGTATTTTTTGAAAAAGAAGATGCGCCAATCTCAAAACTATGATTTGAAAAAATGCTTTGTATCTTATCATATATAATCAATGGAGTTATTGAAGAACCTTTTCGCGATATTTTTCCTAAATCTTCTCTATACAAATTTATTATATTTTTTTTAACATTATCTACCTTTTCAAAATCTTTAGTTTCTATAAATTCATTAATTGCTTGTGGCATACCACCTACAGCCATATATGTTCTAAATAACTTCATAGCCTTTTTATGTATTGGATCAAGTAGAGGCTTTTTTAAAACATAGCTTTCTTCAATATAATTTAATAATTCTTCCTCGTTAAGAGCGTATAAAAATTCTTTAAAATTCATAGGATGCATTTCTAATTTGGTTTCTTCAGAAGGAATGATTATATTTCGCGAATTCTTTTTTAAAGAAAGTAAAGAACCAGTTTCTATATAATCATATCGCCCATCAGCAACTAAAAATTTAATCATTTCTCTAGCTTGAATATATTTTTGTATTTCATCAAAGATAATAACTGATTCTCTTTTATATAATTTAACGCCAGTTAAAATTTGGATTGCTTGCAAAAATTCGTCATAACTAGTTGTGTTCTCAAAAATATCTTTCATTTCTTTTGTAAAAGAGTTTTTTCTATCGGCAAAATTAATCAATATATATGATTTATACTCTTTTTTTGCAAATTCCTCGCAAATTGTTGATTTTCCAATTCGTCTTGCCCCTTCAATAAGTAAAGCTGATTCCCCATTTGCAGAATTTTTCCATTTTAGCAATTCGTTATAAATTTCCCTTTTGTATATCACAAATATGTTTCCTTTCTTAAGAATTCTATTTTTATTCTATCAAAAATAAAATAATTCTCAACGAAATATACCAGTTTCCCTAAAATGTTTTAAGGAAAAATGTACCGGTTTCCCTAAAATGTTTAAAGACAAAAAATGCATTTTTATATAGAAATTCATTATTTTTTGAGGTTTTTTAATTAAAGCTTTTTAGCAAAAATGGTACACATATTTAACAATTTTAAAATCATTTTGTTTCAGAACTTGTTATTTCTTTTACATATTCCAAATCATCAATTCTTAAGATTGACCCATCTTTTGATGGATAAGTAAATGGATTTATACTTCCGTACCATAAAATTTGCTCATTTATAATAACCGCATTTAAATCACAATGTTTATTTATCGCTTTGTATTTTTCATTAATTTTGCAATTTGTAATAATTTCGATTGAATCGTTTAAACTAAACAAGTTACTTAAAACACTTTCATTAAAGTAATTAAATATAAATTTTACAGATTTCGCATTTTCAATATCTTCTATCAACTTATTTTTATAATTATATGAAGAGAAAATAAGGTCCACTTTATTGTTTTCGTTTTCAATAATAAAACCTTCTTTCTTGTATTCTTTTAGTCTTAGTTGAAATTGATGAGCAAACTTTCCTATTTTAATATCTACATAATCGTATACAGTTACTTGATTTTTCCCTTCAAATTCCCTTTGGATTCTTCCAATATATTGAGATAAAAGACCTTTCCATTTAAAAGGCATGGTTAAAAATAAAGTATCAAGAGATGGTAAATCAAAACCTTCTCCAAGATATTTTCCAGTAGATACAATAATAAAACCATTTTTGACATCTTTAATGTTATTTGAAAATATTTTCTTATCTTTTGTTTTAGCTGAACCATTAATTTTAAAAACATTTTCACAATGTTCTTTAAATAAATTATATAACTTTTCTATATGATCATTTCTTTCGACTAAAACCAATATATTTCGCTTGTTTTTATATTCTTCAATTACATCATTTGCTATTTGTTGGTTTCTATTTTCATCAGAATATAACTCACTACATAAATCCGTGTAAGATAACAAATCATACTCATCTTTATTTTTAAATTTTGTAAATTTAGGTTTTAATTTCTTAATAAAACTTGCGTTATTCTTTTCTAAAACCGCTCTAATTGGCGATACACATTTAAAAATTATTTTCTCTAAATGATCTGACCTATTTGGTGTCGCAGTGAAACCATAAATATGACGAGCATTAAATCTTCTTATAACACTTTCGTAAGTAACGCTTGCAATGTGATGAATTTCATCACCTATTATCGTATCGTATTTATCATAAATATCATCTTCTTCTTTCAAAGATTTAATTGAGGCTATGTCAATTATTCCAGTTAGTTTTTTCTTGGCTCCATAATAAACACCTGCATTGAAATTCATAAAATCCTTGATTCTTTCTTTCCATTGTTCAAGTAATTTAACTTTTTCAACTAATATTAACGTAGGTTTCGATATTGCTTTAATAATACTCATTCCCATAATGGTTTTACCACTTCCAGTATCTGCAACAAGTAAACCATTATCATATTTAAGTAATTCATCAACTGCCTTTTGTTGGTTATCTCTTAAGGTTGCATTGAACTCAACATCAATACTTTTTAGTTTTGTTCTTCTATCTTTTAGTTCATAAGGTGCTCCCACATAATTAAGAATATAAAGTAAGTCATCATAACAACCTCGAGGAAGCGAAATATAATTTGTATCTTCTTTATATAGCTCTATAAATCTTGGGGTGTTATAAGTAGACATCCTTTTTGCTTGTTTTTCATAATATTCAGGATTATAGATAACAGCGAGTCTTTTTATATATACTATTGCTTTATTAGACAATTCTTTTTTACTTACAAAAATATCGTTTTTATAAATAATCTCAACTTCATCTTTAAAATCAAAGCGTAATAAATTAATCTTCTTAATGTTTTTGGCAGAAATTTCAACTGATGCATCAATTAGATCTAATTGCTTAAAAATAATCTCTAGTTCTAACTCTAAAACTTTCTTTGTTTCTTGCAACGCAAATATTTGATTGCTATAAGGAACAAAATTATCATCAACAAACATCGAAGTTTTTTTCTCTTTTACGCATTCTCCTTGTAATGGAAGAGCAATACAATTACCAAAACCATTTTCATCAACAAATTCTTGAGAAGGGAAAAATCTATCATAAGATTTAAAAGAGATGTTTTTATTATTCAGCATTGCTTGAGACAATATATAATCTCCTAGCATTCGGGCCTTTTTTGCCGTAGTTTTCTCTTTAAAAAATATCCAAACGTGTGCACCGCAACCTGACTGAGAAATTTCTATTAATGAATCAATATTTAAATTTTTACATTCATTTTTATAAGCTAATGCTGCATCTTTAAATTGCTCATCATCAAAGTCAATTGCCAAAAAATAACAATAAGATTTATCAATTATTGGGTATATACCATTTGATTTTTTACCCATAAGATGCTGAATATATGCATCATCATTCAATTCTTTGAAAACTTCGTTTGGACAACCTTTACATTGTTTGTACTTTTTATAATCGCATAAATTCGTAAATCTATTCTTGCACGCTTTTGCATATCCTTTTTTACCATCTTTTTTAATATATTTTTCAGTATAGACATCTAAACGTCCTTTAAAATAAGATTTATATATTTTTAATTTTTCAGCACTCGAAAATTGGATTTCTTCTTTCTTTTCGTCAAAAGATATATTGTTTTGAATCAACAACTCTTTCAATCTTTCGTTTTCTTTCTTTAATCTTATAATTTCTTCTAATAATTTTTCTTGTTCCATTTTTTAAATTTTAAATAACGATTTTATTTTTAAAATAAAGTCTCTTATTAATTGATTTTACAATAAACACATTTAATTCGTCAAAATTAGATACATTTTGCCGATATTTTTTATATATTTGATGCATGCAAAAATCGCTTTTAATTTTATATTTTTAGCCTAAAAAAGTCTTGTTTTATCAATAAAATTTTCAAAAAAGAACAAAAAAGTACCAAGTAACTGGTTGGTACTTTCTAAAATGTCGATGCCATCGATGTTTTTTCGATTTGGTGGAGATGCGGAGAATTGAACTCCGGTCCATATGCTGCCACACATAAACTCTACAAGTTTAGTGTTATTTTATTGTTGTGAGGAACTAAATAACACAAACATTCACTCACTTAGATTATAGAGATTTTCATCATAGACTTATAATCATCATCTATGCCTATCTTCTTTTATGACGGATGCATTATCTTTAAGAAGCTAACAAGATAAGATCCGCGCACCTCCTATAAATTGAAGGACGAAACTATGTCGGCTGAACTAAGCAGCGAATGCGAGTGTTTGTCGATTATCGGCAATTAATTTTGTTTTGGAATATAACGTTTCCAAGCGACTTGCACTTCATGCCCTGCAAGCATATGTCGAAACCAAGACATCCCCAGCACGAATATTTATATCACAAGTTATGTCATTATTCAAATCAATATAATATTGCTCATTAACATTAACATAATAAGATCTTCTTTAATTTATGTTATGAAATTGTTTTATTTAAAATTCTTCCAAGGCTTTTTGAAATTCAACAAATTCTTAAAACCTAGGCAATAAAAATTCGATTTTTCCTCTAGTAGAATCATCAATTATTCCAGCAAAAGTCATTCTTTTTTTGTAAACTTGCAACTCTGAATTTGAAAATCCCGTTATTGAAATTATTTCTTTTGTGTTGCAAGATTTTGAAGAAACAATAGCATAAGCCATTATTTTTTGCTTTTGAGGAAGTGTTGACCAAATTTTTGAATAAACATTGTCTTCTAAAGCAGAATCATATTTATCTAGTATTTCTTTATTTATAGTTTTATCTTCTGATCTATATAACAAATCTCCTAATAATTGGTAAGCATAAGCATATCCATTTGTTAATTTTGCCATTTTTATTGATTCATCATAGCTTACAGAAAGTTGAGCTTCATAAGAAGATGCTATCCCTCTAAGACTTAATTTTTGTAAATATAGTTTAGGAGCCCTTAATAAAAAAGTTAGATTTTTATCATTTGAAATACTAGAAACATTTTCATAAAGTCCAGTCATCAAAAGAAAAACATTGAATTTTTCTCTGATGAAAGATTGATGGGTTTGCACAAATATTTTCATTTGTTTGTTTCCTGAAACATCATCAATAGTAATTAAAACTTTTTTGCCTTTCTTTTTAAGATATTGAAGCATAGTTTTAATTAGAGATGTAACGTCAACTATAGGATTTTCTCCAGAAATAGAGAAAGATAATCCTTGAAAAGAAAATGAAAACTCAGTTTTTAAAAATAAGTGTTTCATTTTCCCTTCAGAATATAGTTTTGAAGCAAATTGTTCTAACATATCAAAAAATGGATTTAAGTCTAATGTTATCCAATCTTCTTTATTATCAAAATATTCTTTAATTTCAGATAACAAAACTGTTTTCCCACAACCTCTTGGTCCACCAATAAGGTAAACTTTACTCCTTGGATCCTCAGACAAAAAAACCGATATAATCTCATTAAATTCATTTTCTCTAGGAATAAAACATTTTTGTCGTTCACCAAAAGAAACATTAAATGGACTTGTATAT
>CAVGUA010000043.1:0-3543 GCA_963632335.1 Parabacteroides goldsteinii | reverse complement strand
TGTTATATCAGGTAAAAAACAAGTAAATACATTTATAAAAGCAATTGAAAATTCAACTAATAATTCTATTCGTTCTCATATAACAGAAAAAACAAATTAAAGGCATGAAAGAGCTAAGATAATTCGTAGAGAAAGTTAAATATTAGAAACAAATAGCAAAAACTTTTGGTCTATTCATACAGAACTAAAAAAGGGACCAATAGACCATTGAACAAATAAATTTATGCATTTCTAAAGTATAATAAATAATTAAATGCTACTTCAATCTTTAAGGCAACCAATAGGAATTACAAAAACACCATCATCTCTTTTATATCCATATTGGCTTCCAGTTATAATTATTTTTAAATCTGGCAGCTTTAAAGGAACCTGAGCTTCTTTTTCATTATGGTTTTTTATTAATTCTTCAATTTTTAATAAATGTTTTGCACCTATATCTATTTCATTACTGCCAAGTTTAAATTCTAGAAGAGCATATCTTCCGTCTTTTAAATGTAGTACTCCGTCTGCTTCTAAACCATATTTATCGTGATAATACGACATTTCACCATTCATTTTTGTTGAATATATTTTTAAATCTCTAATACATAAAGATTCGAAAAGAAAACCTAAAGTTTTAAAATCAGTATTAAAATATTCTGGATTTAAGCCAAGAGCAGCAACTGCAATTGATGGATCGATTAAATTAATTTTTTTACTCGTCCTTAAAGAATCTCTAGATCTTATTTGCGGACACCAAGGAACAACATCCTCAACAATATAAAGTTTTCTTAAAGCCTCAACATAATCAAGGAATGTAGGCTTAGAAATTTCCGTTGTAGAAGTCACATCACTTAATAATGTTTTAGTATTTGCTAAAGTACAAATATTTTTTGCATATGATTTTAATATTTTTTCAGCCCATAAAGGTTTTCTTTTTACACCATCAACAGCAGAAATATCTTTATTACATGTTTCAAAAAATATATCGTTAGCAACTTCTAATTTTGATTCCTTAGAAACATTATCTAAAGAGCTTGGCCATCCACCTCTACAAATAGCAAAAATTAAATCATCGATTGTTAATTTCGATTCAACTGGTTCCATCTTTTTTGTATTAAAAAGATTAATTAATGAAACTAGTCCATTAGATTCATTACTTTCATAAAGACTCATTGGATACATTTTTAATGTTGAAATTCTGCCTGTCCCTGTATGGGGAGTATTAACATTTTTTGAAGATGAACCGGTTAATATATATAGCCCTCTTTCATTGGTATCATCAATTGATTTTCTAATAGCACCCCAAATTTTAGGAGCATCTTGCCATTCATCAAATAACCTAGGTTTTTCTCCTATTAAAAGTTTAGAAGGGGCAATATTTGCAACGCTAAGATAACTTCCCCTATTATCTTCATCCTGGAATTCAATATAACTCTTAGCTTTTTGCTTGGCTGTTGTAGTTTTTCCACAGTTTTTTGGTCCAACAATCAAAGTACCGCCAAACGATTTTAATTTAAAATCTAAAAGGCAATCTGCAATTCTTTTACGATAAACTTTTTTGCTCATTTTCTAACTCCCTCCTTATTAATTTTACACTTTTGATGTATTTTATTTTACATTTTTGAAGTAAATAATTTAACACTTTGGTGCAGCACAATCAAATGCGTTTTATTTTGCACATAATTTTTTATATCATAAAAGGTATAAAATATAATAAATAGTATAAGAATAAACAAAATATACCTAAAAAGGTATAATTCTTCATAAAATACCTAAAATTTCTTAATTTTATACCTCATAAGGTATATAATATAATCATGAATAATTTATCAAAATTTTTAAAAGAAAAAAGAAAAGAAACTGGCTTAACTCAAAAAGATTTTGCTCTTTATTCAGGACTAGGTTTACGTTTTATTCGTGATTTAGAGCAAGGTAAAAAAACGTTAAGAATGGATAAAGTAAATCAAGCCTTAAATATGTTTGGCTATGAGCTTGGCCCAGTAAAGAAAGATGGTAATAAAGATGAATAACCGTTTTGGATATGTTTTTATTAGAAACGTTTATGCTGGTTTAATTAAGGAAACTGATGAAGGTTATTCTTTTAAGTATGATAAAAATTATTTGGATAATTATAATTCCCCTGTTTCTTTAACTATGCCTCTTAAAAAAGAAGAATATAAATCTAATTTCCTTTTTCCTTTTTTTGATGGATTAATACCTGAAGGTTTTTTGCTTAATGTTGCTCTTGATAATTGGAAAATAGATGAAAAAGATAGATTTGGAAATGAATTTTTTGTATTTAAATCGCTAATTGTTACAGGTGGAATTGGCTTATTATAATTCGTAATAACAAAAGAATCTTCATATACATAAACCTGGATTGTTCTTGGATTTTCATAGTTTTTATGTACTATAGCGTTTGTAACAAGTTCTTCAATAGTTGAATATGGATAATTATATATTGTTTCGCTTTCAAGTTTATCTTCTATATTTTGCTAATTAAAAATGCTAGAGAGTTAACTCTAACATTTTATAAATCAATATATTCAATTTTTGATTCGTGTTTTAAGGCTGATGAATCATAAGTAATTCCTAAAAGCAAAACCTTTCCCTTATATCCTTTAAATACGCTTGAATAATCTTTTTCTTTGATTTGATTAACTGCACTTTCAGTAGATTGATCAGCTTTTAATTCTATAATCATTGGAATATGCGTATTATCACGAGGAGTGAAAGTTAAATCAGCTCTTCCAGTGGTACAAGTGTCTTCCTTTCTAATGAAGTAGAAGTTATTAGCATAGTAATAAGAAATATGGACTATTACACCTAAAATATCTTCTTTATTCTTATTAAAAATTGATGCTAATAATTTATGATTTTCATCTAATGTTTTATTGATAAACTCAGTGTCACCTTTTAAAGTTCTTTCGAGTAGTTCTTTTGAATTAGCAATTGGGTTATATGGTTCAACCCAATTTAAATCATCAATTGCTAAAATAAATTCATTAGATATTTCGTGATTTGGAATATAACAAGTTTTGTTTTCTTCATCATATGCTAAATATCCTAAGTGAATAAGTATCGTGAGAGCAGCATCTTCTGAATTTACTTGCGTCAAATCGTTTTTGAATTTCATAACGTTGACTGGAATTTGTTCACTTGCAAGCATTCTAGAAATTTTGCTTTTTAAAACACCATTATCATAATTCATATAATTAGTTATGGATTCTAAAGCACTTGTAGAAGTCCAATAATTTCCAAATTTCTTGGAAGATATAGCTTTAACAACATTTCTAGGATTATATATTTCAAAATTTCCTAAATGATATCCATCATACCATTTTTTCATTGTTTCAAAATCTACATTATATTTTGAACATAAGTCTTTAACTTCGGATTCAGTAAAACCAATATATTCTGCTAAATTTAAAGGATTTATCATGTTATATTCTTCAAACATATTTAAAGCTGATTGAGTACTGTATCTTTTAATTGGAAGGATACCAGTCATGTAAACAAGATCGATGCAAGCTGAAGCATCACTTGCTTTAAATAAACTTC
>CAVGUA010000042.1:0-3068 GCA_963632335.1 Parabacteroides goldsteinii | reverse complement strand
TATTCCCGCTTTATGGTTATATATTTAGTGAAAACGTTATAGTTGGAATGTTTCAAGTTTTTGATTCATCTATTAAAAGAATCACTGATTTTAAAATTGCCTATGAATTTTTGTTGCCTTTTAATTTTATTAAAGATGCAATCGTTGTTTTTTCAACATTGATAATATATAAACCAATGAGAGTTTTAATAGAAAAAATGAATAAAAGTGCAAAATAAAAAGAGAACCAATTTGATGGTTCCCTTTTTATAAATTACTATTTTGAAATAGCACCAGCTGGGCAGCTAGCAATTGCTTCATCAGCTCCTGCTTCTTCAATATCACCATGGACAGTTGCTTTTCCATTTTCATCGAATTCGAATGTTTCTGGGAAGCTACCAACACAGAGACCGCAGCCGACACATGCATCAGCATCAACTTTAACTTTGATAGGCATAAAAAATCCTCCGTTAGTAATATATCATTTTTATGCAAAATATTAAATATATCAATTTAAATAATAACTAAAAAATGATACCATATTAAACATGAAACAAGAGAAAGATGCAACAACAAGAGTAGCTAAATATAGCGAATTAAGAGAAGAAATTAGAAATATGCCTGGTACTACTTCTATTAATAAAGAAAAGGGCAAAAATAAAGTTGAGTACACTGCTACAACAACTATTCCTATCAACAATAACGAAATGATTGATACACAAGCATTAAATATTGAAGATGGAACAAGTAGTAGAAAAAAACAATTTAAAGATGCCCCAATTTTTAGAAGTTATCAAACAAAAAAAGTTTTTATAACCATATTATATTGCGTTATTGGTGCAGTTATTTTGGGGTTACTTATTTGGTTGATTGTATGGATGAGTAAAACATTATGAGTAAATTTAGTATAGCAATTGACGGACCTAGTGCGAGTGGTAAATCTACCATGGCCAAGATTTTAGCGACGCGTCTTGGTTTTACATATATTGATACGGGTGCAATGTATAGAGCATATACACTTGCAGTTTTAGAACGCGGTTTAAATCCTCAAAGTGAAGCAGAATGCGATACATTGATTGGAAAAATCGCAATTGATTTTGATAGAAACAATCACATTACATTAGATGGAAAAGATGTTAACGAAAGAGTAAGGGATAACGATGTAGCAGACAATGTTAGCTATGTTTCAACATACAAAAACGTTCGTTTATGGTTAGTTGAAATTCAAAGAAAACTAGCTAATGATCGAAGTGTTATCATGGATGGAAGGGATATTGGCACATATGTTCTTCCTAATGCTTCAGTTAAATTTTTCCAAATAGCTGATGTAAATGAAAGAGCTGAAAGAAGATATATGGAAAATCTTGGAAAAGGTATTCAAACAACAAGAGAAGAATGCTTAGAAAATTTAAAAAAGAGAGACTATATTGATTCACATAGAGAATTTGCTCCTTTAAAACAAGCTAGTGATAGCATTTTAATTGATACTACTAATATGAAGATAAGCGATGTAATTGATAAAATGCTTAATATTCTTAAGGATAAAGGAATTTGTTAATATGTCTTTGGGTTTACTTGCAATTGTTGGTTCGCCATCTGTTGGGAAATCCACCATATTTAATCGTATTATTGGTCAAAAGAAATCAATTATCGAAGAAGAAAGAGGCGTTACTAGAGATAGAATTTATGCGAAAGCTACATGGCTCACGCGTGATTTTATGTGCGTAGATACGGGCGGAATTGAACTTGAGAATAGACCATTTCAAGAACAAATTAGAATGCAAGCTCAAATGGCAATTGATGAAGCAGATGTTATTTTGTTTGTTGTTGATGGGAAGATTGGATTAACAGATGATGATAAACTTGTTGCATCAATGTTATATAAATCTAAAAAACCAGTAATCTTATCAGTTAATAAAATTGATAGTATTGAACATATCAATAATACATACGAATTTTACTCATTGGGTCTTGGGGATCCAATTGCTACAAGTGGAGTTCATGGCATTGGTATTGGCGATATTTTAGATGAAGTAATTAAGAAACTTCCTAAAGAAGAAAGTGAAGTAGTTGAAGAATCAATTAGATTTGCATTAATTGGGCGTCCTAACGTTGGAAAATCATCCTTGACTAATGCAATGCTAAATGAAACTAGGACAATTGTTTCATCAATTTCAGGAACTACAAGAGACGCAATTGATACTCCATTTGTTAGAAATGGCAGAAACTATGTTGCTATTGATACTGCTGGATTAAAAAAACGTGGGAAAATTTATGAATCAATTGATAAATATGCAGCAATTAGAGCTTTAAGAGCAATTGATAATTCAGATATTGCAATTTTAGTTATAGATGCTGATAAAGGTATTATCGATCAAGATAAGCATGTTGTTGGTTATGCAATTGAAAGTCATAAAGCAATTATTATAGTTGTTAATAAATGGGATTTAATTAAAAATCCTAATGAAGAAAAGAAAGAATTTATTGAAAAAATTCGTAAAGAATTCAAATTTTTAGACTATGCACCTATTATTTTTACGAGCGCTTTAAATAAAACAAATATCAATAAAATATTTGAAGCTATTGATAGAGTTTATGTGTCTTATAATTTTGAAATCAAAACTGCTGTTTTAAATGAAATTGTTCAAGAAGCTCAAATGATGAATGAAACTCCTGATTTTAATGGCGGTAGAGTTAAGATTTATTACGCTCAGCAAGTTGGAACTAAGCCATTGACAATTGCTTTATTTGTTAACGACCCAAAATGGATGCATTTTTCTTATTTGAGATACTTAGAAAATAAAATAAGAGATTCTTTTGAATTGGAAGGAAGTCCAATTAATTTAGTTTTGAGAAAAAGAAAATAAATTGATTTTATAAATTTGTTAATTTTGCAGATATCAAAAAGTCGATAAAAATCGATTTATTCGATATTTTTTTGTATAAATGTGTTGTAAAGAGATTTCAATTATGATATTTTTAATGCATAAGGAGACGAACAAAAAAATATGAATAAAGCTGAATTAGTTTGCATAGTTAGCGAAAAAGTCGGTTTAACAAAAAAGGATGCTGAACACGCAGTTAATGTT
>CAVGUA010000041.1:0-2495 GCA_963632335.1 Parabacteroides goldsteinii | reverse complement strand
GTGTTATTGTAGGAGAATAAAAATTAAATTGATAAATCATTTAAAAAATATCGACTCAATTTTCTTCTAAATTTTTAGTTATTGTTTTAAAGAAATTAGCACTCCATACATCTAAATTTTTTGGATTATTTATAAATGGTATAACATCATTTTTTGCATCTTCATAATCGATTTTATCAAATCTTTCATTTAACATTTCTTTGACTTTATCAATATTAAAAATAGTATCTTCTTTAATATAAGAAGCTTCAATAAGTCTTGCTTTTAAGTGTTTCAAATTAACTTTCACATTAATTTGAAGGTAAAAAATGTAATCATAAAGATCTCTTCCTTTAACTCTATGCTTATAAGCTCGACAAAGAATTGCTGCTATTTTTCCAGCAAATAAAGAAGGTAAATCATATAAAACAATTTCATATGGCGTAGGTCTAATTTGATAACGTGTTTCATAAGAAGCATATAAAGGAGGATCGATATCTATTTCAAACTTTATTTTTATAAGTTCATTTTTATTTACGCCTTTAATAAGATTGTTATCAGAATAAAAAATTAAAAGATGTTCAATAGTATTTCCATTTAGAAATGCTGATTTAATATTTGAATCAAAAGTTTTAATTTTCTCTTCAATTTTAAAATTTAAACCATAAGAATTTACTTCTTTTTCAAGTATAGGTAAGTATGATGATAAATTAAAATCTTTATCACTAGTTTTTAATGAAAAATCTAAATCTTCAGAAAACCTATCTAGTCCATAAAAAATACGAAGAGCAGTTTCTCCATAAAAAGCGGCTTTATTAAAAAATCCAGCTCTTGCTAAACCAGATAAAATAATTTCTTGCATTACTTCTTTAATAATATTTGTTTTATTAGTAACATTTTGATTTTCATATTTTTTAATCATTTCATTAATTATTGGATCCATCGTTTTTTCTCCTATATAAATATTTTGAAAGTAGTTCTACATTTGTATTTTTATATTTACTAGAAATAAAGAATATATCGTCTTTATTTAATTTATTGAACTCATCTTCATCTATTCTTAAATCAACAAAAAGAAGGTATTCCAATTCTTTTTGGTTTTTTAAAGGTTTTAAAGAATATAACTTATCACATAAGGCTTTTTCTTTAGTAGCAATAAAATATTGATAGCCATTTTCTTCAATAATTTTGATTCCATATGGATAAACAGAATTTGGTACATCATTATAAGCAAATGTACCAAAATAAGTTGAATATATTTTACTTTTTCTTTTATCAAATGTTGCACTTGTATATGTATAAACTGCTTCAGGAATTAATCCATAATAAGAAAGAGCATAATCAAAAGATAAATATGATGGACCATAAATTGTTACTGCAAGATATGCTCCACTTATATTTTTATCAGTTTCATATAATCCTTTAACAATAGGAAAAAGTTTTTTATTCTTAACTAATTGTCTAATTTTACTAAAAGGATTTATGTAACTAGAAAATTCTTCTAGTAACATCTTTGAAGTTTTTACCATATTTGCTCCTCTAACTGCAATAATAATGCAGTTTGTGGAGCAAATCAAGTATTTTTATGCTTGTTCAATGATGAAATTTTAAAGAAAGACCACCATTTTTTGCATAAACTATTTCAAATAATTCATAAAAGTACCATGTTCGGATGCTTTATCTTTTAAATAAATCGCTATGTGTTCCAGTTCGAGATAGTACTAAAACCAACTTATCATTTTCAATTTTATAAATTAATAGCCAATCAGGAGTAATATGGCATTCTCTAAATGATTTAAAATTGCCTGACAATAAATGATCCTCATATTTTGAGTCAAGTTTTTCTCCGTTAGCTAATTTACGAATTAAATCATCAAGTAAATCAATATTAAGATTTCTTTTAATAGCATTCTTATAATCTTTTTTAAACTGAGAAGTCCAAAAAACGAATAATTTGCTCATTTTTTAAGTTCCTTTAACGCATCTTCAACTTTATATCCTTTTATATTATTAGAAGCAGAAATTTTATCAGCTTCTAAAAGAGCAAGAAAAGTTTCTTTGTTAGGTTCTTCCATTCTTACATCAAATGGAAAACCACTAACAGCAATAGATTTACGTAAGAATACATTTATTGCTGTTGTTAAATTTATTCCTAATTCACCATACATTGCTTCAGCTTTTTTCTTTACGTCACTATCTATTCGTACACTAAAATTTGTTGTTGCCATAAGTTTCCACCTCTTTATATATTTAATATATGTGCATTGAATATAAATTGCAACACGTTACAGCATTATTTATTTATTTTTTAGAAATTGACTAACAAAATTCGCAAGTAATTGAAAAGCTAAATAATCCGAGAAAAATAAAGTTAGACTTTAGATTTCTCGGGGTTTTATATGTATATTAATAGCAATACTGAGTCAACTATTGTAAAAGCAGTTTCTATTTTCCCAATAGAAATTAAAAAGAATAAAGATCCAAATAAACCAGACAAAAATTTTAGTGTCTTAAAT
>CAVGUA010000040.1:0-29811 GCA_963632335.1 Parabacteroides goldsteinii | reverse complement strand
TCATAGACCACTTCCCTCAAATTTTTATTTAAGAAATGTTATTGTTGAAGAAAAAAGTTTTGGAGAATTTTATGTTAATTTGGGAATTAGCGAATTTTTTACTGATAAAGAGCAAAATATAAATAGTGCTGTAGGCCTTGATTATTCATCTCCTCATTTGTTTGTAACTAGCGATAATGAATTTGGAGACAAATTTAAGGTTGGAGATTATTTGATGGATAAAGTTAAAAAAGCAAGGAGAGAAATGCAAAAATGCGAATTCGGAAGTAAGAATTACTTTAAGAAAAAATATATTCATGAAAAGCTACATCAAAAAATAGCCAATAAAAGATTATATTTGCTAAATGAAGCAGCAAATTATTTATTGAGCAAATATGATTTAATTGGCGTAGAATCTTTATCTTTGGTTAAAATAGCCAAAAATAATCACCTTGGTAAGCATACGTATCAAAACGCATACGATACTTTTATAAAAATTTTAGAATACAAAGCAGCAATGAATGGTAAAAAAGTAATAAAGATTCCAGAATTTTATCCTTCATCGAAAATATGTTCTAATTGTGGGCAAATCAACAACGATTTGTCATTAGAAAATAGAAATTATTTTTGTTCATGTGGATTTAAAATGGATAGAGATTTAAATGCTGCAATTAACATAAAAAATAAAGCTCTTTCCATATATGCACAAAAGTATTTCACAAATGATAAAAGGAAGACTATATCGGTGAAAAATTAAATTTGGCATGTTAAACAAAACCTTAGAATATAGGGGGTTAGCCCATTGATACTTAAATCCTAATTTATTGAGTGGGAAGGTCTAATTGGCCATATTACGGATAGTTAAGCTACAAATATTGCAGCTTAACTTTTTCATTATTTTTTGTTTAAATTTTCAATGTCAAACCATTAGAATTTTAATATAATGTATGGGAGGAAAATTATATGAAAATTGTAGTTGATATGATGGGTGGAGATTTTGGATTAAAAACAACCATCCCAGCTGTTAAAGAATTTATTAAAAATCATAAAGATGCTCAAATATATGCAATTGGTGATGAGTCTTTAAACAAAGAATTCGAAGATTTTAAGCAAGTAACTGTTATTAATTCAAAAACTGTTTTGAAAATGGATGTTGACCCAATGACTGCTTATAGGGATGAAAATAGTAGTTTAATGGTTGGGACAAAAATATTTTTGGATGAAAAGTGTGATGCTTTAATAAGTGCAGGATCTAGTGGAGCATTACTAACTTCATCAATATTTAAAATAAAAAGATTAAAAAATGTTATAAGACCTGGTTTTATTACTTCTTTTCCAACAATTCAAAAAGGAAAGTATTTTGTTGTATGTGACTTAGGTGCAAATAACGCGAATACAAAAGAAGAATTGCATCAATTTGCAAAGATGGGTTCTTTATTTTATAAATTTGTATATAAAGAAGAAAATCCTAGAGTTTATTTATTAAGCAATGGAACAGAAGATGAAAAGGGAAGCCCTGTTACTAAAGAGGCATTTAAATTATTAAAAGAAGATCAAACTATAAATTTCAAAGGAAATACCGAAGGAAGAGACGCTCTTTTTGGAAATATGGATGTAATGGTTTGTGATGGTTTTTCAGGAAATATATTTTTAAAAGCTACTGAAGGAACTGCAAAAGCAATGTCAAATATGATGAAAGATGCATTCAAACGTAATTTTATTAGTATGTTTGGCTATTTATGCTGCAAAAAAGGCATAAAAGAAATGAAAGAAAAAATGGACTACAAAAACGTTGGAGGAGCTTTACTTGTTGGCGTTAATGGTGTTGTTATTAAAGCTCATGGAAGTAGCGATGCAAAGGCTTTTTTATCCGCTCTTGAATTATCTTATAAATTAATTAACGACAACATTATTTCTAAATTTCAAGAGGCATTAAATTAGAATCTTATGAAAAATCTTGTTGAATTTTTAAAATCTCTTGGAATTGAACCAAAAAATATCGAATTATATGAAATGGCATTTACACATTCTAGTTTTAATAGTGATGCAAAAACTCATCATCATGATTATGAAAGATTAGAATTTATGGGAGATAGTGTACTTGGATTTGTTATTGCAAGTTTAATTTTTAATTATCATCCAGAAATGAATGAGGGTTCAATGACAAAAGCTAGATCAACTTTGGTTCAAACTTCATCTTTAGCAAAGAAAGCAAGGGAATATCATTATGACGAATTTATACGAGCTGGTCATAGTTTAACGAAAGAACAAGCTTTAAAAAATGATCATATTTTAGAGGATATTTTTGAAGCTGTTTTAGGTGCGATTTATCTTGATCAAGGAATAGAAGTTGCTTTTAAATATATAGTCAAAATGTTTGAAAACGATGTTAAAAATTTTAAACCAACTGAAGTAAAAGATTATAAATCTAGACTTCAAGAAGCTATGCAAGCGGAATATAGAGAGTCAGTTACATATAAAGTTATTAGTGAAAAAGGCCCTCCTCATGATCGAACTTTTGAAGTCGAAGTATATTTTAATGAGCAAGCTTTAGGAACTGGTATTGGGAAAAGTAAAAAAGAAGCTGAACAAAAAGCTGCTCTAGATGCATTAAATAAGGTTGCTAAATAATATGGGATTATTTAAATTTTTAAAAGATAAATTTTCAAAAACAGATAAAGAAAAGAATGTTGAAAAATATGAAAAAGGTTTGTCTAAATCTAGACAAAATTTTTCTAATAAATTAGATGCTTTAACTAAAAAATATAAAGATGTTAATGATAATTATTTTAGCGAGCTTGAAGAAATCTTAATTGAAGCAGATTGTGGAGTTAATTTTTCTTTGAAAGTTATTGAAGAATTGCTTAATGAATCAAAAGAAAAGAATATTTCTTCTCCTAAAGAAATAAATGAATTATTAGTTGATAAAATGTTTTATAACTATTTAAAAGAAGGCGAAGATATTCATAACGACATCATTTTTGATCGCAAACCAGAAGTTTTGTTAATGGTAGGGGTTAATGGTGTAGGGAAAACTACATCCATTGCTAAATTAGCATATCGTTATATTAATTTAGGCAAAAAAGTTTTACTTGTTGCTGGCGATACTTTTAGGGCAGGAGCAACAGAACAACTTAAAATTTGGGCCGAAAGACTCAAAACTGATATTATAATTGGTAAAGAAAACGAAGATCCGGCAAGTGTTGCCTATGAAGGCGTAAAAAAAGGAATAAATGAAAATTATGATTTAGTAATTATTGATACGGCTGGTAGGTTGCAAAATAAGCAAAATTTAATGGATGAATTGGCTAAAATTAAAAGAGTTATTAAAAAAGAAATTCCTTATGATATAGAATGTTTTTTAGTTTTAGATGCAACTACTGGTCAAAATGGCGTTTTACAGGCAAAAGCATTTAAGGATTTAATTGATATAAGTGGAATTGTGATTACAAAGATGGATGGAACTAGCAAAGGTGGAATTATCCTGGCAATTAGAGATGAACTCCAAATTCCTGTAAGATTTATTGGATTAGGAGAAAAAATGGAAGATTTAGAAGAATTTGATCTTGATAAATATCTTTATGGTCTTTGTAGTGGACTTGTGGAAAATGAATAATATTGAAGAATTTAATTTCATAAATGATTTATATGACTTGTATCGCAACTTATTTACCGATAAGCAAATTTTAATTATGGATAAATATTATAAGTTTAATTTATCATTATCAGAAATAAGTGATGAATTAAATATTTCAAGGAGTGCAGTTTTAGATTCGATAAATCATTGCAAAGAAAAATTAAAAGACTATGAATCAATTCTTAAACTAAATGAAAAACATAAAAAAATAAAAGAGATTCTAGAAAATAACGATATAGACGATAAAATTAAAGAAAAAATATATAAGGAGCTCTAAACATGGCATTTGAATCATTAACTGAAAAATTTTCAAATATTGTAAAGAAAATTAAAGGTCAAACTAGATTAACAGAAGATAATATGGATGATGTTTTAAAAGAGGTTAAAATTGCTCTTTTAGAAGCTGATGTAAATTATAAAGTAGTTAAAGATTTCATTAATGACGTTAAGGAAAAAGCAATTGGCGAAAAAGTTTTTAATGAACTTCATCCTAGCGAAATGGTTATTAAAATTGTTCGTGATGAATTGATTGAACTTTTAGGAAGCGACAATACAAAACTTGAATATGCAAAAAGAAATCCAACAATTATTTTGCTAGTTGGACTTCAAGGTAGTGGTAAAACTACAACTGCGGCTAAGCTTGCAAATTTAATGAAAACAAAGGAGAGCAAAAAAGTTCTTTTAGTTGCTTGTGACGTCTATAGACCTGCCGCTATTGATCAACTTGAACAATTAGCAAAACAAATTGATGTTGATGTATATATTGATAGAAATAGTAAAAATCCAGTAGATATTGCGAGCAAAGCTTTAGAAAAAGCTAAATATGATAACTATGATGTTTTGCTTATTGATACTGCAGGTCGTTTGCAAATTGATGAGGATTTAATGAACGAACTTAAGGAAATGAAAGAAAAAATTTCTCCTAATGAAATTTTACTTTTGACAGATGCAATGGCTGGTCAAGATTCCGTAAATGTTGCTAAAACTTTCAATGAATTGCTTGGAATCACAGGGGTTATTATGTCCAAAATGGATGGCGATTCTCGTGGTGGTGCTGCGCTTTCAATTGCTAAAATTACAGGAGCTCCTATTAAATTCATTGGAACTGGTGAAAAAGTTTCTGATTTAGACATTTTTCATGCTGATCGTGCTGCGGAACGTATTTTAGGAATGGGCGACGTTTTAACTTTAATTGACAAAGTTCAAGAGAATATAGATGAAAAAGAAGCACGCAAAGCCATGAAAAAGATGGAAGATGGTAAGTTTACATTAAATGATATGCTTGCACAAATGAAACAAGTTCAAAAATTAGGTAGTTTTGGAGGTTTGTTGAAATTAATACCTGGCATGCCTAAGGTTTCTGATCAACAACTTGCAAGTGCTGAAGCACAAATGAAAAATTTTGAAACAATAATCAATTCCATGACTCCTTATGAAAGAGAACATCCTGAAATATTGAAAAATAGTAGAAAAATAAGAATTGCAAGAGGAAGTGGAAAAACAACTGCTGATGTAAATAGAGTTCTAAAGAAATATGAACAATCCAAAATGATGATGAAGCAGATGAAAAATATGAAAAACGGAGGGAAATTCCCTCCAGGTTTTAATGGTTTTTAGTAAATTTTGAACCTTTTTCAATTGCTTTAATTTCCCAATCAGCTTGGGAAATTGATTCAAGTTCATTAATTAATTTTAATTCTTCTTTGGTGAATTTATAATTTGCCAATAGATCTGGTCGATATTTTTGAGTCATAAATATCGACATTTTTTTATGAAATTTATCAATTGCTGTATGATTTCCAGAATATAAAATATCCGGAACTTTGTCGCCATTATATTCGTATGGTTCAGTATATTGAGGATATTCAAGCAATTGATTAGAAAAACTTTCTTCAACAATTGAATCTCTGCTAATTACTCCTTCAACCAACCTTGAAATTGAGTCAATAAGACAAAAAGCAGCAGTTTCTCCGCCTGTCAAAATGTAGTCACCAATTGAAATTGATTCGTCAAAATATTTATAAACCCTTTCGTCGACCCCTTCATAATGTCCACACATAATTACAATTTCTTTTTCTTTTGAAAGAGCTTGTGCTTTTGCTTGGTCATATTTGACTCCTCTTGGAGCAAGTATGATTTTATGTGCGTCTGGTGAAGCTTTTGTCATTAATGCATCAATTATTGGCTGACATTTCATAATTAAACCAGCGCCACCTCCAATTGGTGGAGTATCAACTCTGTTATACTTATCCTTTGTAAAATCTCTAATATTTACAAGCTCAACTTCAATTATATTTTTGCCTATTGCTCTTTTAAGTATTGATGTATTAAGAAATGATTCAAACATTTCTGGAAATATTGTTAATACTATAAACTTCATAAAAGACCTTCTATAACATTGATTGTTATCACTTTATTTTCTATATCAACACTTAAAATAAATTGGCTAATAAATGGAACAAAATATTTTTTACCATTTTGAATGCAAGATAATGTGGTTTGAGCTGGAAATTCCTCAATTCCAATTACTTCACCAACATTTTCACCTGTTTGTGAAATTAATTTGCAGCCTATTAAATCAACGTAAAAATATTGATTTTCAGATAAAATATTTTCATCTTTTAGCGCGAATAAATCACATTTTAATACATCTTGTGTCGCTTCGATATTTGGCATTTCTTCAAAAGAAACTACAATAAAATCGGAATTTAAAACTCTGAAAGTTTTTACTGTAAATTCTTTATATTGGTTATTTATCAAGATAAAAACTTTATTACCTTTTTTAAATCTTTCTTTTGCAAATGAAGTGGTGGAGTATATTTTCAATTCTCCTTTTAATCCAACTTGTTTAACAATTGTTCCTAACTTTAAATACATATCCATATTTTAAATAAAAAGAAAAGAGTAGTCACTACTCTTCTTTTGTGTCAAATGATTCAAATTTCAAATGAACATGAACACCTTCTAATTTTCCACCAACTGTAATAACATCTCTAATTGCATTTGCAACGACACCTTTTTTTCCAATAAGTCTCGCTGTATCATCGCTTTCAGCGACTATTAATAAAGTGACATCTTTAGATGTTGAATTTGGTTGTTCTCTAATTAAAACAGCATCAGGTTTTGAAATAATTGGATCAATAATTGTATGAACTAATGCTTGATAGTCCATAAACTATTTATCCTTTTTTGGGCTTTTTGTGCTAACAACTTTTGCTTTCTTTGGTTTTTCTGATTTAGCTTTGACTTCTTTTGCTTTAGCTAAAATACCTTGTTTGCTTAAAATAGCTTTTACTGTATCACTAAATTGAGCACCATTGTTAATCCATTTAATTGCAACATCTTCATAAATAACAGCACCTTCTTTGCCTTTTTGTGGATCATAATATCCGACTTGTTCAAGATATCTTCCATCTTTTGCATATCTGCTATCAGCTGCAACAATTCTATAGAATGGATCTTCGTGACGTCCAGCTCTTGCTAATCTAATTTTAACTGCCATAAAAATAATCTCCTTTTTAAAACGTTAATATTTTAATAAACCATAAAATTGATGTCAAGTATTTTTACTTTACACCATAAATAAAATGTTTTACTTAGAAGAATTATTGTGATATATTATTTAAGCATTCTTTAAGAATGCTACGGACGTTCCGCTTTAATTGTCACTATTATATGAACGCCAAGAGAACGATACAAGAAAGGAGTAACCTATATGAATAAAAATTTAGCCAAAGAGATTACTGCTAGTCAATTAAAAAGTAACGTTCCTGATTTCGGTTCAGGCGATACTGTTCGTGTTTCTGTAAGAATTACAGAAGGTAACAAAACCAGATTACAAGCTTATGAAGGTGTTGTTATTTGCCGTAGAGGTGGTGGCATCAATGAAACATTTACTGTTAGAAAGATGTCAAGTGGAATTGGTGTTGAAAGAATTTTCCCACTTCACTCACCAAACGTTGCAGAAATTCAAGTTATCAAAAAAGGTAAAGTTAGAAGAAATAAAATTTATTATATTCGTTCAAGAACTGGTAAAGCTGCTCGTATTAAACAAGTTTTATAGTTTTAAAGAATTATTATTGATTAGTGACTTAAAAATAGATGGGAATCCATCTATTTTTTTATACCTTAAACAATTATAATAACGACATGGAATTAAAAGAAAAAAACGTACATTGGTTTCCTGGTCACATGAAAAAAGCTTCGATTAAAATCGAAGAAAAAATCAAATTAGTTGATTTTGTGATCATTCTTTTAGATAGTAGAATTCCAGTTTCATCAAAATCTGATTTACTTGAATCCATCGTTAAAAATAAGCAAAAACTTTATGTATTAACAAAAGTTGATTTAAGTGATGAAGAAATGACAAAAAGATGGATTCAAGAAATTAAAAACAATGGTGATGACGCTATTTCTTTAGATTTGACTAACAACAATTCAAAAAAAGAATTGATGAAAAAATGTATGGAATATAGTTCTTTAAAAAAAGAAAAATATTTGAAAAAAGGGATTAAAAATATTACGACTAGAGCGATGGTTATTGGAATTCCTAATGTCGGGAAGTCGACTTTGATTAATCTTTTTGCTTCTAAAAAAATTGCTAAAACTGGGAACATACCTGGAGTAACCAAAAATACTACATGGGTAAAGGTTGGAGATTTTGAATTAATGGATGTTCCTGGAATTTTAGAACCTAATTATAAAGATAAAGAAAAAGCTATTAATCTTGCAATGGTTGGTTCGATGAAAGAAACGATTTTGCCAATTCATGATTTATGTGTAAGGTGTGTAGAATTTTTACAAAAATATTACCCTAAAGAGTTTAATTTGCGATATGGTTTAGATAATTTCATAAATGATTATAATCAGGTCATAGATGAAATTTGTAAGAATAGGGGCTTTCTTTTAAAAGGAAATGTTTCCGATATTAATAAGTGCGAACTTGTAATTTTAAGCGAATTTAGAAATGGCTTAATTACTAGATTTACCATTGAAAGGATTTAAAAATGCTTACTTTTGAAGATCAATATTATTCAGATAAAGTTGAATTAATTGTTGGTGTTGATGAGGCAGGACGTGGGCCTTTATGTGGTCCGGTTGTTGCTGGTGCTTGTATACTTTCAAAAGGTTATAAAAACGAACATATCAATGACTCAAAACAATTATCGCCAAAGAAACGCGAAATAGTTTTTAAAGAAATAATCAAAAATTCAATTGCTTATGGCGTTGGATATGTTTTTCCTGATGTAATTGATAGAGTAAATATTTACGAAGCTTCAAGAATTGCTATGATAAAAGCTATTTCAAACCTTCGTTCCAAGTATGATTTAGTTTTGACAGATGCCATGCCTTTAAAGATTCCAAATATGGAAGTAATACCAATTATTAAAGGTGACGCTAAATGTGAATGCATTGCTTCTGGAAGTATTATTGCAAAAGTTTGTAGAGATCACTACATGGAAGCTATGGCAAAAAAGTATCCAGAGTATCATTTAGACAAGCACAAAGGTTATCCAACTAAAGAACATTTAGAATTACTAGAAAAGTACGGCCCAATCGAAGGTTTTTATCGTTTTTCATATAAACCTGTAAAAATTTCTTTAGTAAAACAGTTAAAAATTTTGTAAATTTTTTGAATTCCCCCCCTATTAATAGTATAGGAGGCAAATTTTATGCTTAAAGCAAATGACATTCTTTTATATTTCGTCTACAAATACAAGTCGAATACTGAACTTGTATTGAGGGCCCTTAAAGATAAGCAAGAAGTTGACAAAAACGAAGTTCTTGATGTTGTAAAGAAGACAAAATCAAAATTTATTACTTTATTGGATAATGAATATCCAGAGAATCTTAAAAAGATTGATTTACCACCTTTAGTTTTATTTTACGAAGGAGATATTTCTTTACTAAAGTATCAATCTGACCACAAACTATCAGTAATTGGTAGCAGAAATTATAGTGAATATGGTAAAGAAGCGACTAGAAAAGTTGTATCGGAATTGGATAAAGATTATTTAGTAATTAGTGGTCTTGCAAGAGGAATTGATTCAATAAGTCATGAGACAGCGCTTAATCATGGATTGAAAACTATCTGTGTTTTAGCCGATGGCTTATTTAAAATTTATCCTAGTGAAAATGAGCCATTATATAAAAGGATAATTGAAAATGGTGGACTCGCTATTAGTGAATATCACGATTTTGTTGAACCAGAAAAAGAATTCTTTTTAGCAAGAAATAGAATTGTTGCGGCACTTTGTAATTTCTTGCTTGTTTCAGAAGCTTATTCAAGAAGTGGTACTCAAAGAACTGTAAGCTGTGCATTAAATTATGGAAAAGACGTTGGTTGTATTCCTTATGAAGCAAACAAAGATAGTTATTGTAATGAATTGATTAAAGAAGGTGCTTATCTAATTGAAACAGCAGAAGATATTAATAGAGCACTAGAAAAAATTAAATAATATATATCTATATATATTTATTTAACAAATTTTAATGAATTTTTTCATTTGACAAGATTACTATTTATCTTTATATTTTGTTCGAAAAGAGTGCGTTATGAAATTAGTTATTGTTGAATCACCTGCAAAAAGTAAAACTATTGGAAGATATTTAGGCGAAGAATACACTGTTGAAGCATCTGTTGGTCATATTAGAGATCTTGCAATCTCTGGTAAAGGCGGATTAGGTGTTGATGTTGAACATGATTTTAAGCCAACATATGTAGTTAGCGATGATAAAAAAGATATTGTTAAAAAATTAACCAAATTAAAAGAAAAAAGTGAAGAAGTAATTCTTGCAACCGACCCTGATAGAGAAGGGGAAGCTATTGCTTGGCATTTAGCTTCAGTTTTAGATTTGGATATAAATTCTACAAAGCGTTTAGAGTTTCATGAAATTACACATGATTCTATTTTGAAAGCTATTGATGAACCTAGAACTATCAATATGGATCTTGTTCATTCTCAAGAAGCAAGACGTATTATCGATAGAATTATTGGATTTAAATTATCCAATTTAATGTATAACAAAATTCATTCTAAAAGTGCAGGAAGAGTTCAATCTGTAACTTTAAAACTCATTGTTGATCATGAAAAGGAAATTAATGAATTCAAGAGCGAAGAATATTGGACTATTGAATCAAAAATCAAGAAAGACAAAAAAGATTTAGTTATCAATTTAACTAAAGTTGATGATAAAAACGTTGAAATCAAAAATGAAGAAGAAGCCGATAAGATTCTTTCGATGCTTGGAGATGATGTTATAGTTTCAGAAATTAATAAAACAAAAAAATCTCTTGGTAGCAAAGATGCGTTTATTACTTCAACTTTACAACAAGCAGCTTATAACAAGTATCATTTCAAAACTAAGGAAACTACTTTTTTAGCGCAAAAATTATATGAAGGCGTTGAAACAAACGATGGTCTTGTAGGTTTAATTACCTATATTCGTACAGATTCTACGCGTTTAGCCGATTCTTTTGTTGAAAGTGCTAAAGAATATATCGAAACAAATTTTGGTAAAGAATATTATAAAGGGAAAAGAAAAACTAAAGAGACAAAGTTAATGCAAGATGCGCATGAAGCGATACGTCCAACAAGTTTGTCTAGAACTCCTGAAATGATGAAAGAATTTTTATCAGATCATGAATATAAGTTATATAAACTTATTTTTGAACGTGCACTTGCATCTTTAATGGTTGATAAAAAAGTTGAATCTACTGTTGTTTCTTTTAAAACTAACAATGTAACTTTCCAAGCTAGTGGAAGTGTAACGACTTTTAAAGGTTATGATATTTTGAAGGTCGATGAAAAAGATGAAGATTCCCTCCCATTATTCAATGAAGGCGAAACTTACAAACTTTTCGATACTAAAAAAGAGCAACATTTCACAAAACCACCAGCAAGGTATAGCGAAGGTAAAGTTGTTAGACTTATGGAAGAAAAAGGAATTGGTAGACCATCAACTTATTCTTCAACCATTCAAACTTTGATTTCAAGAAAGTATGTTTCTAGTGGCAAAGAGGGGTTAGTTCCTTCAGAACAAGGCATTAAAACCGTTAATGTTTTGAAGAAGTATTTCCCTGATTTAATGAATACTGAATATACTGCCGATATGGAAGTGAATTTAGATAAAATTAGCGAAGGTAGCGAAGAAGAATTAAAAGTCATTCGTGACTTTTACGATCCATTTATCGCTCATTTCGATGAAATAAAGACCAAAATTTATAAAGATCCACTTGAATATACCGGAGAAAATTGTCCAGAATGCGGCTCGCCTTTAGTTGTAAGACATGGAAAAAATGGAGATTTTGTCGCATGCAGCAATTATCCAACTTGTAAATATGTTGTTAAAAAAGAAAAAGAACCAGTTAAAGAAGTTGGCCGAACTTGTCCAAATTGTGGTGCACCACTAGTTTATAGAAAATCTAAAAAAGGTGATGAATTTATTGGCTGTTCAAATTTCCCAAAATGTAGATATGTTGAAAGTATTGCAAAAGAAGGTGAAGTTGTTGATGAAGAAAAAAGATATTGTCCAAAATGCGGGGCAATTTTAGTAAAAAGAAAAAGTAAACGTGGTTATTTTTATGGATGCTCAAACTATCCAAAATGCCATTATGTAGAACCACTCGAGAAAAAAGATGCTTAATGTAAATGTTATTGGAGCAGGTCTTGCTGGATGTGAAGCTAGTAATTTTTTAGCAAATCATGGAATTCATGTAGATTTATATGAAAAAAGACCAATTGCAAAATCTCCCGCACATCATACAGATTTATTTGCAGAATTAGTTTGTTCAAATTCATTAAAGAATAAAAATCTTGATAATGCTTGTGGTTTATTAAAAGCTGAAATTGAGAAAATGGGTTCTTTAATGATGGAAGCAAGTAAAATTTCATGTGTTCCTAGTGGCGATTCTTTATCAGTTGATCGAACAATTTTCGCTGAATATATTACAAAAAAGATTAAAGAAAACAAAAATATTTCTATACATTATGAAGATATTTCAAAGATTCCAGAAGGAATTACAATTATTTGCACTGGACCTTTAACAAGTAAAGAATTACTTGATGAAATTAGTAATTTAACTAACGAAAAATGCTATTCTTTTTTTGATGCCTCAGCGCCTATTGTTATGAAAGAATCAATAGATTTTGATAAAGTTTATTTTAAATCGAGATATGATCATGGTGATGATAGTTATATAAATTGTCCAATGAACGAAGAAGAATATAAAAATTTTGTTACCGAACTTTTAAATGCTAAAAAAGCAGAACTTCATTCATTTGATACAAATTATTTTGAAGGATGCTTACCAATTGAAGTTATTGCTTCAAGAGGAATAGATACTTTAAGGTTTGGACCTCTTAAACCAGTTGGTTTAGAACGTGATGGGGAGCAATCTTTTGCAGTCGTGCAACTTAGACAAGATAATTTAATTGGCAATCTTTATAATCTTGTTGGTTTTCAAACAAATCTTACTTATCCAGAGCAAAGAAGAGTATTTAGGTTAATTCCTGGACTTGAAAATGCTGAATTTATTCGATATGGATTGATGCATAGAAATTCTTATTTATTTTCTCCTAAAATTTTAGATGGCGAATTAAGAATGAAAATTAATCCAAATATTTATGTTGGTGGCCAGCTTTCTGGTGTTGAAGGTTATGTTGAAAGTGCTGCAAGTGGTTTGCTTGCTGCATATTATTGCTATATGAATTTAAAAAATATTCCTCATAAAGTTTTATCTTTTAATTCAGTTTTAGGTGCATTAGTGCGATATATTACACATACTGGTGCGAATTCTTTTCAACCAATGAATGCTAATTTTGGTATAATTTATAGAGCAAATGTATTACCAAAAGAAAAAGTGATTGATAATGCTTTAAATGGAGTTGATGCATTTCTTGAACAACTTAAATGATTAACACAGAAGAAGAATTTTTAAAATATTTAAAGTACGAAAGAAATTATTCTGATAACACAGTTTTAAGTTATAAACAGGACTTAGATTGTTTTCATGCATTTTTATATCGAGAAAATCGAGATTATTTAACAATTAAACTTACAGATATTCGAGATTTTGAAACTGAAAGATTAACTAGTTCAGATACAAAAAGAAGTTTAGCAAGAAGAATAAGCGCCTTGAAGCACTATTACAAATTCATGATGAAAAAAGGATATGTAAAAAGTAATCCATTTATGGATTTAACTCCATTAAAACGCAACATTAAGTATCCTGAAGCAATTTATTATTCGCAAATTGTTGAATTATTTAAAAGAAATAAAGAACGAACAGACCCTTTAAAATGTAGAGATCAAGCTCTTCTAGAATTGTTTTATTCTAGTGGGATGCGTTGTTCAGAAGTTGTAAATTTAAAAACAATTGATATAAATTTTGCTAGTAAAACTATTAGAGTCTTTGGTAAAGGTAAAAAAGAAAGAATTGTTCCTTTTAGCGATGAATGTAAGGTTGCTATGATTGACTATGCAAAGAATTTGAGAGAAAAATTGCAAGAAAATTTACCACGTGATAAAAAGACAAACTACTTTTTCTTGAATTCCAAGGGTGAAAAACTCACGAATAGAGGCGTAGAATATATTCTTCACCAAATAGAAAATAAAAATTCGATGGATATTGGTTTGCACCCACATGCTTTAAGGCATTCATTTGCAACTCATTTACTAGAAAATGGTGCAGATTTAAGAACAATTCAAGTTCTTTTGGGTCATGAATCAATTAATACAACCCAAGTTTATACAAACATTACAAAAGAAACATTAAAGAAGGAATATAACGAGTTTTTCCCAAGAGCAAAAAAGAAATAGTTGAGTTTTATAGGAACTGTTTTTAAAGATCAATGATGAGAAATCAAAAATTTACTTTTATTTGATGCTTTCGATTTAAAATCATTCATGAACTTTGAAGCTAGTAATTTTCTAGTAGTTTTGTTCCAAGAAAAAAATGTTGCAAAGAACGGACAAAGAACGGAAAATGTATGATTTTTAATATTGTTGATTTAGGTACCACTAAAGTGGTAAAATAAATAGACTTTTGGCGAGATGCTAAAAGAATACACACATTATGGATTCATTTTCCTAGTCTCAAAATCAATTTTTGAGGGAAAATGTTCGAAATAATGGAGGTTTAACAAATAGGAGGTCTCATTTAAATGAGCGTAGAAGTCAAAAAAGAAGTTGTAGAAGCTGTTGAAGAAAGCGAAAAAGAAGTAGCTGCAGAAGAAGTTAAAGCTGAAGAAGCTAATGAAATGGCGCAAGCGATTCATGATCCAAATGCACCAATTGTTTCATTAAAGAAACTTTTAGAAGCTGGTGTACATTATGGTCATCAAACAAGAAAATGGAATCCAAAAATGGGTAAATATATTTTCTGCCCACGTAATGGTATTTACATTATTGATTTAAACAAAACTAAATCATCCATTGAAGAAAGCTATGAAAAATTAAAAGAAATTGTTAGTGCCAATGGAAAAGTTTTATATGTTGGAACAAAAACTCAAGCTAAACCAATTATTGAAGCTGAAGCTTTAAGAAGTGGATCATTCTATATTACAAATCGTTGGTTAGGTGGTGTTTTAACTAACTTCAAAACAATTCAAAGCCGTATTAGAAAATTAAAAGATTTAGAAGCTGCTGAAGCTGATGGAACATGGGATAAATTACCAAAGAAGGAAGTTATCCAATTAAAGAAATTACAAGTTAAATTAAGCAAAAACCTTGAAGGTATCAAGGAAATGCGTAAGATTCCAAATGCATTAATTGTTGTTGATCCAACTATCGAACATAATGCAGTTAAAGAAGCTCAAAAATTAAATATCCCTGTTTTTGCTATTTGCGATACAAACTGCGATCCAGATAATGTTAGCAATGTTATTCCAGGAAATGATGATGCAACAAAATCAATTCAATTAATCATTGGTTTATTAACTGATGCTATCGTTGAAGCTAAAGGTGGATTACCAGTAATTGCTTACACCAAAGATGAAGGTGAAGAAGTTACTATGAAAGATGCTATTAGATTAGCCGATAGAGAGAATGCATTAAGAATGGCTGCTCGTAGAGAAATGCAAAGAGAAAAGATGGAAAAAGAAAAGGCTAGAAGAGAAGCTTTCGAAGCAAAATTACATGCTAAAAAAGAAGCTGCAAAAGCTCCTAAGAAAGAAGAAGTAAAGGAAGAGGCTCCAAAAGCTGAAGAAAAAGTAGAGGAGAGCAAATAATGGCAAATATCGAATTAATTAAATCATTACGTGAGAGAACCGGTGCTGGTATCATGGATTGCAAGAATGCTCTTGCAGCATGCAATGATGATTTAGATAAAGCAACCGATTGGTTAAGAGAAAAAGGAATTGCCAAAGCAGCTAAAAAAGCTGATCGTATTGCTGCTGAAGGTTTAGCTCTTGTCTATGTTTGTCCAAAATGCGGAAATGCTTCTGTTGTTGAAGTCAATTGTGAAACTGACTTCGTTGCTAAAGCTGATCCATTTAAAGAATTAGTTAATAATTGTGCTAAAGTCGTTTTAGAAAAACAACCTTCCACAGTTGAAGAAGCTAAGGATTTAACGAAAGAATTATTCACTGAAGCAACTGTTAAACTTGGTGAAAAACTTGATTTTAGAAGATTTGATATTGTCAAGAAAGAAGTTGAAACAAATGGTGTTGGTTCATATATCCATATGGGTGGAACCCATGCTGTCTTAGTTCTTCTTGAAAAAGATGATCCAGAACTTGCTCAAGGAATTGCAATGCATATTGCAGCAAATGGTCCAAAATACATTCTTGAGAGTGATGTTTCAAAAGAATGGATTGAAAACGAAACCAAGATTCAAAGAGAAGCTGCTAAAAATGATCCAAAACTTCAAGGAAAACCAGAACAAGCACTTGTTCGTATCATTGAAGGAAAAGTTCATAAACAATATGCTGAACTTACTCTTGTTGATCAACAATATTTACTTGATGGAGAAAAAACAGTTGGTCAAGTTTTAACTGAAAAAGGCAATAAAGTTTTGAAATTTGTTCACTATACAGTTGGTGAAGGACTTGAAAAACGTCATGATGACTTTGCTGAAGAAGTTAAGAAACAAGCAAATCTCTAATTTTAAAAAATAAGGCACACATAAGTGTGCCTTTTTTGGTATAATATTTTTCGAGGTATTAGCATGCAGAATAAATATAGAAGAATCGTCTTAAAAATAAGCGGAGAATCTTTATTAAGTGACGTAGGTCACGACATATTTGATTCAAATAAACTAGACGAAATCGCTAAAACAATTAAACTTCTTCATGAAAATGATGTAGAAATTGGAATTGTTGTTGGTGCAGGAAATATTTTTAGGGGCAAATTAAGCGAAAAAGCAGGAATTGACCATACTGATGCAGATTATATGGGAATGCTCGGAACATTAATTAATTGTCTTGCGATTTCGAGCAAGCTTGAAAAAATAGGCGTACCAACTAGAGTTTTATCTGCAATTCCTATGAATAAAGTTTGTGAAGAATATAATTATAAAAATGCAAGAAGATACTTAAAAGAACATATAGTTATATTCTATGCAGGAGGAACCGGAAATCCATTTTGTACAACGGATAGTTGTGCCTCATTAAGAGCTCTTGAAACAAAAAGCGATGCAATTTTAATGGGTAAAAATGGGATTGATGGAGTTTATAATAAAGATCCAAATATTTATAAAGATGCTAAGTTTATTAAAAATATAACTTTTGAAGAAATTTTAGAAAAAGATTTAAAGGTTATTGATCAAGGATCAGTTGCAATGCTTAAAGGGCATAACGTAGAAATTAAAATTTTCTCGGCAGAAGATCCACACAATTTCTTAAAAGTTGTTAATGGCGAAGATATAGGAACTACGATAAAGGAGAATTAGTTATGGCAGAATTCTATGATAAGACAAAACAAAAAATGGAGAGGGCAGTTGAAAGCTTAAAGTTTAATTTAAATTCTTTAAGAACTGGAAGAGCTTCACCAAGTTTGATTGAAAATATTCAATGTGATTATTATGGCGACAAGATTGATATTAATTCGATTGCTGCCGTAAAAATTCCAGAACCACGTCAACTTTTGATTACTCCATATGATAAAAATGATGTTAAATCAATCGTTGCTGCAATTAATGCTTCTCAACTTGGAATTAATCCAGTTGTTGATGGTGCAAATATTCGTTTAGTTATGCCAGCACCAACTCAAGAAAGAAGACTTGAACTTGCTAAAAAAGCTAAAGCTTATGGTGAAGATGCAAAAGTTGCTGTTAGAAATATTAGAAGAGATGTTTTAGAAGAAGTTAAGAAAACTGAAGGATTATCCGAAGATTTAATTAAACGAAATGAACAAGAAGTTCAAAAAGCAACTGATGAAATGATTGCTTTAGTTGATAAAGTAGTTAAGGAAAAGAACGAAGAAATAATGTCATTTTAGTTATGGACAATAAAATTAAACCTAACACAGAAGAGACTAACCATAAAGAATTAAATATTCACATTAATCACATAAATCCTGATGGTAAAAAATCAATGTTGAATAGGATTCTTGTTGGAATAATTTTAGTATTAATAATTGCGCCATGTACATTTATTGGTGATTACCTTTATTTTGTACTTATTTTTGCTGCTGCAATGATTAGTTGCCACGAAATTATCATGGCACCTCAATCAATCACTCATAAATATAAAAACATTATTTATGTTTTTGCATATATTATGATGATTTCGATTATTTATTGGATTTTCCTAAAAAATAACATTAACGAATTTGAAAGTTATAAAAAACAAGGAATTCAAGATCAATTTGTATTTAATGTTGCGAACGGATTTAAATTGCCACAAATGAGTTTGACAGGATTTTTTGTTTGTATAGGCTTTTTCTTTTTAATGGTTGTAATAGATAAAAATTTTTCAATCAATGATGCATTTTATTTTGTAACAATGTTATTTATTGTTTCAATGGGTTATCAATGCGCATTATTTTTAAGATATTATCCATTTGTTGATGCTCAATCAGTTTTAGGAGTTGGAAGTGATTTAGCTAAATCATCTTATTTTAAATATTTCCAATCTTCATTACTTGTTGTGTTTATTTTAATTGGAGTTTGTATGAATGATGTTGGAGCTTATTTTGTAGGTATGCTCTTTGGAAAACACCATATGACGCCAAGAATTTCACCTAAGAAAACTTGGGAAGGTTTTGTTGGAGGAATTATAATTTCAATTATTACAAGTTTTGGATTTGCGATGATTTTTGATGCTATTGGGAGTCCATTACTTAGTTTTTTAGATTTAAATCATTGGTATAATGTTCTTGTTTTATCACTTGTTATGCCATTAACTGGTACTTTAGGAGACTTAATGTTTAGTTGTATTAAAAGAAATTTTGGAATTAAAGATTTTGGAACAATTTTGAAATCACATGGTGGAATTTTAGACCGTGTAGATTCTTTAATGTTTTCTGCAATTGCTGTTAGTTTATTAATTGTCATTATGTCTCATAATTGGGGAATATTGTTATGATAAGAAAGATTGCACTTTTAGGTGCAACTGGTTCTATTGGAACACAAGCCCTAGAAATTTTAAAAAATAGAAATGACTATGAATTAGTCGCTGTATCTTGCAAGAATAATATTGAAAAACTTGCAAATTATTTTGGTGAATTTAATTCTATAAAATATGTTGCAGTTGAGTCTAAAGAAGATGCAGATAATCTTAAAGGAAGATTTCCTGGAATCGTGTTTTATCATGGAGAAAAAGGAATTGAGCATTTAATTAGTAGATCAAAATGTAATGTTTGTTTAAACGCAATTAGTGGATTTGCTGGAGTTGGTCCTTCAATTCATGCTTTAAAAGAAGATAAAGTTTTACTTTTAGCAAATAAAGAAACATTAGTTGTTGCTGGCGATATTATTAATAATATTTTAGATGAAGGGCATGGAAAACTTGTTCCTATTGATAGCGAGCACGTTGCTATTTCTAAATGTTTATATGGAAAAAACTTAGATGATATTGAAGAAATTGTAATTACAGCAAGTGGTGGATCTTTCTTTAATTATACAGAAGAGCAACTTGAAAAAGTCACAATTGAAGAAGCAACCAAAAATCCAAATTGGAATATGGGTAAAAAAATTACTGTTGATAGCAATTTAATGATTAATAAATGTTTTGAAATAATAGAAGCATATTATCTTTTTAGGGTTCCTTTTGAAAAGATAAAAGCACGAGTGAATCGTAAAAGCGTCGTTCATGGATATGTAAGATTCATAGATGAAACAAAGATTGATATATGTGAACCAAGTATGGAATATCCAATTCAATATGCTCTTGATCTTGGCTTACCAAAAGATTTAGTACATGGTTTCCCAAGTATTGTTAAGAATTGTTTAAGTAAATATGATTTTGAAGAATTAAGTTATAATACTTATCCAATTATGAATTATGCTCAATTTGTCATTGAAAAAGAATGTTCAGCTGGATGTGTTTTAAATGCAGCAGATGAAGTTGCAGTTGATGCGTTTTTGAATGGGAAAATTAAATATACTGACATTACAAAGGTTATTGATGAAGTAATGAAGAAATTTGTTTTCAAAAACGCTTCAAATTACAATGCCTTAGTTAGAGTAAATAAAAAAGCCAGATTGATGGCTGAAAAAGTAATTAAGAAGATGGAGAAATAAAATGAAAATATTGTCGTTACTTTTATTTTTTATAGCACTTGGAGTGCTTGTTACAATTCATGAATTTGGTCATTTTTTAACGGCCAAATCTTTTAATGTTTATTGTAGTGATTTTTCGATTGGATTTGGTTATAAGATTTTAAAAATTGGCAGAGAAGAAAATGTTGATAGAAAATCAACTTTATTCTTTATTAAACGTAAAAATCCTAAAGCCGAGACTACTTTTTCAGTTGGTGTAGTTCCACTTGGTGGTTATGTTGCGATGCTTGGTGAAGAAGATAATGAAATTACTGCTGATAAACCAGAATTAAAGGGCAGAAGTATTGAAGATTTATCTTTATGGAAAAAACTTATCGTTTTCTTTGCTGGCATCTTTATGAATTTTGTCCTTGCATGGCTTATTTTCTTTATTTCTGCGTCTTGCTTTGAACAAAAATCAATCAATTATATTAATCAAATGGGTTTCTCCGAAACTTATACTTCTCAAAAAGTTTTAACTAGTGATAAAGAAGGGAAAAATCTTTTAACTTTTGAAAATCCTAGCGAAGAAACGGGTGAATTAGGAACTGCTTATTATATGCCTATCAATTATAAAGATGACAGTAATAAAACAATTTATACAATTAATGATCCTAGTGTTCCTGTAAAAATTAGTGGAGTTAATTATGATTATGCTCTTGTTTTTGATACAGCAAATGCGGGTATGAATAATCTTGATTATTCAAAAATTTTTAAAATTGTAAAAGCTCAAAAAGATGGCGAAAATTATTATCCTGTTTATGAAAATAGAACTTTTGAAGCTTATAATTTTGAAGCAAATAAAGAATATACAATTGAACCAATTAAGCTTTCTATTAGTTATTCTGAAACTTTCATAAATGAAAAAGGCGTGAAAGAGTCGAAAAAATTAAAAACCATTGATGCATATTTACATTTAACAATTAATAAAGAAACTGGCGAATTTAATGAATTAGGGTTTGGAACTTATATCTATACATATTGGAATGGATGGAATAGTTTTAAAAAAGCTAGCGAACAATGGGGACAATCAACTACTTTAATTAGTAAAACAATTGCTAGATTATTTTATGATGCAGAAACTTGGGAAAGTGTTGGTGGACCTGTCGCTATTTTCACTCAAACTACTTCAATATTACAAAATTATCCATTTTATTATTATTTAAATTCATGGGGTATGATTAGTGTTAATCTTGCTTTATTTAATTTATTACCATTCCCAGGTCTTGATGGATGGTCAATTTTAGTTGGTTTAATTGAAGGAATCGTGAATTTAGCAAAGAAAACAAAAAATAAGGTTAAGTCAAAAGAAGTTAAAGAAGAATCTAACTATAACAAAGAAGTTAATATTGGTACAAAGAGTGAAGAAAAAGTTGCTGATTGGAAATTCCCTCCAAAAATCAAAAATATTGTTTCTTATGTTGGATTAGGATTATTGTTCTTGCTTGCAATATTTATTTTCATTAGAGATATAATTCATTTATTCTAGTTTATAAGGGTAGTTTAAATTATGGTTTTATCGGATAAGGATTTCGCATTATTATCGAGATTTTTAAAATCACTTGGAATTGAAGAAACAAGTGATTTTGATATGAAAATAGATCAAATTGTTAAATCTTCTTTTGATAAGAACTATTTGACAATCACTTTTAAAAAAGATACGCCATGGAACTATTATCTTGTTGAAAAGTTCATGAATGGTTTAAACTCGCTCACAGCGTATAAAGCCAAAGTTCTTTTTGTTTATGATTGTCCAACTTATGGTCCCGAGCTCAAAGAATTAATTTTAGACTGGTATTTTAATTTTTCGCATAGAAAAGAAAATTTTGCAATATCTGTTCCTTTAGATGGAAATAGTAAAATAATTAATTTTGTTTTTAATACATCAAAAGAAGAAGACGAATTTAACACTAAATATTTAAAGGATCTTAAAGATTTTTTAGCATCTATTTCCTATAATTTTGAAATTAGTACCAAAAATAAAGAAGTTAAAGAAGAATTGGTTGAAGAAAATCTTGCATCATCTAATAAAGAGGAACAGTTTGAAGAAGAAAAGAAACTTACTGAAGAAGAAATTGAAGATGAACTTAAGAAAAACTATGATAGGATGATTCAAGAAAGAAAAAATCGAAATCTTTTTAAAAAAGGTGGTTATCAATCGTTTAAAATAATACAAATTGATTCTAATAGTGAAGCAGTTGATATAAATGGAAGAATTTTTGAAATAGATTTAAGAGAGAGTCGAACTGGCAAAACGATTGCAAAAATTGGTATTGACGATGGAGATTCTATTTACTGTACTGCAATTTCTAACGAAAGTTCCCTTAAAAAAGAAAATCTTTTAGCTTTAAAAGTTGGTCAAAATGTTCGTATTGAGGGAAGAGTTTCAACTGATAAATATACTAATGATGTAATTATCATGGTTCATTATATTTTTGCACTTCCAGAATCTGAAATGCGAAATGATGATGAAGAAGAAAAACGTGTTGAGTTGCACCTTCATACTAAGATGTCTGATTTTGATGGCGTTAATTTTTTTGAAGATTATGTAAAACTTGCGAAACATATGGGCCATAAAGCGATTGCTATTACAGATCATGGAAATGTTCAAGGTTTTCCAAATGCTCAGGAAGTTGCTAAAAAGCAAGGAATGAAGGTTCTTTATGGCAGTGAACTTTATCTTATTGATGATAAATTTGATTTAACAATTAATCCAATCGATTTACCGTTAAAAGATGCGAGTTTTGTTTGTTTTGATACTGAAACTACTGGTTTAAATAGTAGATTCAATAAAATGATGGAATTTGGTGCGGTAAAAATCATAAATGGGATGGTTACCGATAGAGTTGATATTTTAATAAATCCTGAAGAACCTATTCCAGAAAATATTCAAAAAATCACTAACATTACAAATGAAATGGTTAAGGATAAACCAACAATTAAAGAAGCTTTACCAGAAATTTTAAAATTTATTGGCGATTCTGTTTTGGTTGCTCATAATCTTGAATTCGACTATGGTTACCTTAACGAAGCAATGAAACGAAATGGTTATGGTGAACTTAAAAGTCCAGCAATTGATACTTTAAAACTTGCATGGTACCTTTTTCCTGAGAAAAGAAGATTTAGTTTAGGTTCACTTTGTAGATATTATGATGTTTCTTATGAAACTCATGATGAAGAAGGGGATGAAGAAATTTTAAGTGAAATTGGTGGTGAAGCGAAACATGCTGCACATAGAGCTGACTACGATGCTAAAGTTCTTTCTGAAGTCTGGCTTAATATGCGCGACACTATTTGCAAACAAAATCAAAATTTAAATTTATTAGATTTAACAAAACTTGAAATGTCACCAGCATTTTTAAGAAATTATCGTGATTCTAACCACGCTATTGCTTTAATTAGAAATGATAAAGGCGTTAAAGAACTTTATCAAATTATAAGTGATGCCCATATTAATCATATGGGATATAACTCTTTTACAACTGAATCATTTTTAAATTCTCATAGATCTGATTTATTAATTGGTAGTGCATGTTTAAATGGTGAAGTTTTTAAATGTGCGATGAAAAGCGATTATAATAACCATTTAAGAAACGCGATAAAGAAATTTGATTTTATTGAAATTCAACCTCCTGAAAATTATAGTTATCTTGTAGAGACCGAAGAAATTCCATCTATGGATGATGTTATAACAATAATTAAAGATATCATTAGAATTGCTAAAGAAGAAAATAAATTAATTTGTGTAACGGGGGATGTTCATTATTTGAACCCTGAAGATAAAGTTTATCGTGATGTAATGATTTCTGCTTCGCAAATTGGTGGAAAATTCCACCCACTTTTTTCAGGTAAAAGAGCGAATAAAAAGTCTAGAGTTTTCCCAAATCCAAACCAACATTATCGAACAACTAAAGAAATGTATGATGCTTTTGACTTTTTAAGTAAAGAAGAAGCTAAAGAATATATTGTTACAAATACGAGTAAAATTGCTGATATGTGCGAACATATCGTTCCTGTTAAAACAGATACATATACTCCAACAATTGAGGGTTGTGATGAAAAACTTAAAAATTTAGTTTACGAAAATGCTCATAGATTATATGGTGATCCATTGCCAAAATTAATTGAAGATAGAATTAATAGTGAACTTAAAGGTATTTTAGACAATGGATATGGTGTTATTTATTGGATTGCCCATCTTCTTGTTAAAAAAGCAAATGATGATGGATATATTGTTGGTAGTAGAGGTAGTGTAGGGTCTAGTATTGTTGCAACTTTTGCTGATATTACCGAAGTTAATCCTCTCCCACCTCATTATCGTTGTCCACATTGTAAACATGTAGAATTTTTTGATGATCCAAATATGTCTGGATATGATTTACCTAAGAAAAAATGCCCAGTATGTGGTGAAATGATGGTCAGTGATGGTCAATCAATTCCTTTTGAGACTTTCTTAGGATTTGATGCAGATAAAACACCTGATATTGATTTAAATTTCCCAACTGATTATCAATCAACAGCTCATGAATATACAAAAGTATTTTTGGGCGCTAATAATGTTTATAGAGCAGGGACAATTGGTACAATGCAATTTAAGACTGCTTATGGATTAGTTAGAAAATATTATGAAGATTATCTTCATTACACTAAAGAAGAAATCGATACAAAAGTTAAAAAAAGTAAGATTGCATCGATTGCTTATGGTTGTGTTGAAGTTAAAAGAACAACGGGTCAACATCCTGCAGGAATTGTTGTTGTTCCAAATGGTTATGATATTAATGATTTTACTCCAATCCAATATCCTGCTGATGATACAAGTGCTGCTTGGAAAACTACTCACTTTGATTTTACAAGTATGCACGATACTCTTTTAAAACTTGATATTTTAGGACATGTTGATCCTCAAGCTTTGAAATTTTTAGGTGATTTAACAGGGGTTGATATTAAAACAATTCCTTTAGCTGATGAAAAAGTTTTATCATTATTTACTCGTGATGATGCATTAAATTTAAGGCATCAATATCTTGAACCCGATAATGGTGCACTTGGTCTTCCAGAATTTGGAACAAACTTTGTTAGAAAAGTTTTAAGAGATGCTCAACCAAAAACTTTTCAAGATTTGGTTATTATTAGTGGTCTTACTCATGGTACTAATGTTTGGAATGGGAACGCCGAAGATTTAATTAAAAATCAGGTTGCAAACTTAAAAGGTGTTATTGGTTGTCGTGATGATATTATGGTTTATTTGATTTCAAAAGGAATTGAAAAGCATAATGCCTTCGTTATTATGGAAACTGTTAGAAAGAAAGGAAAACATCTTTCGCCAGCTCAAATTCAAGATATGCTCGATCATAATGTTCCACAATATTATATTGATTCATGCGAGAAAATTGAGTATTTATTCCCTAAAGGTCACGCAACAGCTTATGTTATGATGGCTTTAAGAGTTGCTTACTTTAAAGTTTATTATCCACTTGAATATTATGCTTCATTCTTTACTTTAAGATGCGATGCTTATGAAATTAGTTCGATGTGTAATGGTATTGATAGATGCTACAATAGATTACAAGAACTTAAAACTAAAAAAGCAGCTAAAGTTGATTGGAAAGAGAAAGATGATGCCTTAATTGATACATTAGATGTTGTTTTAGAAATGTATGAAAGAGGATATAAAATCGAACCAATAAGTTTAGAAAAAAGCGATGCAACTAAATTTATAGTTGATAAAGAAAATAAGGCTTTAATTCCTCCATTTAAAGTTTTAGATGGAATGGGCGAAAGTAACTGTATTTGGCTTACAAATGCTAGAAACGAAAGACCATTTTCTTCAAGAGATGATCTTATAAAACGTGGCGGAATTTCAGAAAAAGTTTTAAAAGAACTTGAAAGAATGCATTGTCTTGATCATTTAAGCGATACTGATCAAATCTCTTTATTTGACTTTAACTTTTAATTAAAATATATGGTGTTAGCCCCCGTAACTCAGCCCGGATAGAGTAGCATCCTCCTAAGATGAAAGTCGGCCGTTCGAATCGGCTCGGGGGCGCCAATGAATTGCATCGATTTTATCGGTGTTTTTTCATTTATGATTTTAAAATTTTCATATCTGAGGTGTATAAATTTCTTTATAAGTAGAAACTTTCATAAATGAAATAGTATTGACTAGGACAATAAAAAATCATTTTTGAACGGTTAAAAATCATATATGAAATAATTTATGTTTATTTATAATTCTATTGATTTTTATCGTGATTTTATATATATTAATAAGCGCGTGAGCGATAAGATGGGCCTTTAGCTCAGCTGGGAGAGCGCCTCCATGGCATGGAGGAGGTCACCGGTTCGATCCCGGCAAGGTCCACCAATTGAGAATTACATCGATTTATCGGTGTTTTTTTATTATAATAATTTAACAAAACAATTCTTCCGAGGTTATTCTAGTTGTAACAATATCTGAATATTCATTATTAATTAAAGAATTAGAAGTTATAAATGTTAATATTAGTTGTTCTTTAGGCTTAATTTCATCGATAAAAGATTGAATTTTGTTTTTTAGATTTTCGTTATATTCCTTAGTGATTCTATAGTCTCCCAATGTGTATTTCATTTCACAAATATTTATAACATTATCTTTTCTTTGGATTATTAAATCAATTTGTGATCCTGGATTAGAATTTTTACTTCTCCAAGAATATTCTCTTGTTTGAACTCCATTAATACCAAGAACTTTTTTAATATTTATAATGCTATTCAAACAAACAATTTCGAAAGCATGTCCACTCCATGAATAATATGATGGTGTATTTATATAAGATAAGAAACTATCGAATTTATTGGATAATAAAAATGTTTTGCTAAACAAGATAAATGGATCAATTATTTGAAAGAATTTACCGTTTTTAGAGCTTTTATAATTTTCATACGCCCTAATAAAACCGCATTCAGCTAATTCTTCTAATGCAGTAGTTAAACTTTTTCCATCGCCTATTTGAGGAATTGAAGATAAATCTTTTCTTGTGAGGCCTTCGGATTTTTTCATTAAAGCCTCAATTATCTCTCTATGTTTTCCATTGACTGAAAAAAGTGACTTAAATAAAATTTGATATTCATCATGGAGTTGACCATTTTCTAGAAAACATAATGCATCAATATTTTGAGCAATGCTAAAACCAGGTTTCAACAAGTCCCAATAATAAGGAATGCCACCAAAAACCATGTAGCAATCAATTATTTGTTTTTTAGTGTAATTAAGATTCAAATAATTAGAATAGTCTAAACATTCGTTCAATGAAAAAGACAATAAATGAATTTTTCTTGTAAGTCTATTATAAAAACCACCAGTATCTTTGGCCATATTGTTAATAATCCAAGATGTAGCAGACCCACATACAATTAAAACTAGATCATTTTGTGTTGAACCATAGGTATTCCAAAATAAATCTAATCCGGCTTTGAAATCACTTCTTTTAGAATCTAGCCATGGCATTTCATCAATAAATATTACTCTTTTATTTGATGTTGGTTCACGATAGATATTATTTTGTTCTAGTAATTGTTTAAGTAATTTAAATGCATCTAACCAATTATTTATATCTTCTTTACAATCAAGGCCATATTCATTCAAAGAATTTTTAAAATTATATAGTTGAGTTTTATTTGATTTGTCATTAACACCACTTATATAAAAACTAAATTTATTATTAAAAAATCCCTTAATTAGATATGTTTTTCCAATTCTTCTTCGACCATACACAGCAATAAATTCAGGTTTTTTAGATTTTAAGCATAAGCTTAATTCTTGTTGTTCATTAATTCTTCCAATAATTTTCATTTTTGACTCCTATTTCCCTAAAATTGATGTTTTGAGTACAGTTTTAGGGAATTATCTAACTAAATTATAAATGAAAAAAGTGTAAAGTAAACTATATTTCCCTAAAATTGATGTTTTGAGTACAGTTTTAGGGAAATATGAATATACTTTAAAGATTTTTATGAGTATTTTTGATACTAATTCACATTAATATATTTTTAGTCAATCATGATTTAGTCAATCGTGTTTGAGCAAAAATAGTTATGATTGCGTCGAAATAATTTTATATGGCAATATAAAAAATGCAAAAAATGGATACTTAATATTATAAAAATAACAATTTATATTTCCCTAAAAATGATGTTTTAAGTGGTATTTTAGGGAAATATAAATATTTTTTCCTATAAAATTGCAAAAATTTAAAGGTAGTAATTTTTTGAATATTTGAATATTTTTTGATATTAGAAAATGAGCTGTTCAAGATAAGCAAGTTCAACTTTATTGAGGAATAGGAGGCTCCTGTCTTCTCGCCTAGAAATGGTGATTTTTATTTTTTATAGGAATATGTATTTATATTTAGTTAAAATTTCAGCTAACTAAAAATTTTCGTTAAAATAATGAAGAGTAGTTAATTTTAGTTGCAATTTTTGATATAATTTTTGCGTTTAAAAGAGAAGAAAAAGTATTACTTTTTAAAGGAGCAACAAACATGAGAAAAGTTTACTTAAATTATGGTTGGTATTTTAAAGAAAATTTCGAAGAAAAAGATTTGGTTTTAAATAATTATGAAGATTTTATTGAAGTTGATTTACCTCATACAAATAAAGAAACACCTTTAAATAATTTTGATGAAAAAATTTCACATTTTGTTTCTATATATAAAAAGAAAATTAATATTGAATCTTTGGAAAAAGATAATATTTTAGTTCTTGAAGGAGTTGGTCATAAAGCTGACATTTATGTGAATGGTAAATTAGCATGTTCGCATTACTGTGGATATACTCAATTTAAAGTTAACTTAAATAAATGTGCTAAAGTTGGAGAAAATGAAATTGCTGTAGTTTGCGATAGTCGTGAAATTGATCAACCTCCATTTGGCTTTGTTATTGATTATCTTTGTTTTGGTGGAATTTATAGAGATGTTTATTTAGATATTTTAGATAAAACTCATATTGAAGATTATTATTTCCATCATGATTATGAAAATATCTTTATTGATTATAAGTTAAGCACAGAAAAAGATGCTTTAATTGAAGCAATAATTAAGAATAATCATCAAGAAATTAAATTATCTTGTAAAAATGGTGAAGAATTGAAAACAAAACTTCCTAAAGTTGATTTATGGGATGTTGAAAATCCTAACCTATATGAATTAAGTTTAAAAGTTATTGTTAATAATGAAGTAGTTGATGAAGTTAAAGATAAAGTAGGATTCAGATATATTAAATTTACTGAACATGGTTTCTTTTTGAATGATAAAAAGTTGAAAATTAGAGGATTAAATCGTCATCAATCATATCCTTATGTTGGATATGCTATGCCAAAAAGTATGCAAGAAGATGATGCAAATTTACTTAAGAATAAATTATGCTTAAATGCAGTTCGTACTTCTCACTATCCTCAATCAATAGATTTTTTAAATAGATGTGATGAACTTGGTTTACTTGTATTAGAAGAATTTCC
>CAVGUA010000039.1:16990-19686 GCA_963632335.1 Parabacteroides goldsteinii | reverse complement strand
CAAAATGACCCGATTGCATCGGTCTTTTATACAATTTTATTAATTTATTTTTTTGTAAGCGCTTACAATTTTTGTAAATTTTTTCATATATTTTCATTGCTAAAATTAATAAAAATATCTTTAAATTATTGAAAATAGAAGCTTTTTTCTCTTATTAATTATTATCAAATTTTACATTAAAATTTTAACTACAGCAAAATACCTTAAATTCATTAAAACAGCAAATTTTCATTATAAAAATGTAAAGAAATCTAAAATTTTTATCAAAATGTAAAGTATTCTTGACAAAATTCTATTCTTTTTACTATGAAAAAATCATTTTTATAATAGAATTATGAGCGTGGAGGCAAAGAATATGTTAAGTAAAAAATTAGCAAAAGAAATTCTTAATACTTGCTTAGCTACTGGCGGCGATTTTGCAGAAATATTTTATGAAGAACATTATTATTCTTCAGTATCTCTTGAAGGAGATAAAGTAGATTCTGCTGGCGATACATTAGTTACTGGTGTTGGAATTCGTATTCTTAAAGAATTAAGAAGTGTTTATGGACATACTAATGATTTGTCCAAAAAGAATTTATTACTATTAGCTAGTAATTTATCAAAATCATTTGAAGGAGAACGAGTTAAAACTGTTGAAACTTTAAAAAATAAGAATTTTAAACTTGTAAACAAACCAATTGATAGTTATAAGAACTTAGATAAAAAAGAAGTCATTTTCGCACTAAAAAAATGTGAAAAAATTATTTCAGAATATGATAAACGTATTGTTCGTGTAATGACTGGTTTTAACTCTGATTGGCAAGATGTTACTATCTTTAATAGTAATGGTTATGTTTTCAAAGATCATAGAGAACACGGTAGATTGTTCTTTCAATCTGTAGCAAGCGAAAATGGAAAGATCGAAACTAGATTTGATGGTCCAGGAACCCAAAAAGGATGGGAATTCTTTACAAAAGATATCAATCTTGAGGAACTTTCAAAAGAACATGCAAAGAAGTTAATTTTAATGCTTGGAGCAAAAGAATGTCCAAGCGGTCAATTCCCAGTCATTATTGGAAATGGTTGGGGAGGTGTTATTTTCCATGAAGCTTGTGGTCACCAATTAGAAGCATCATCAGTCGCTAAGAAATTAAGTGTATTTAGCGATGCTTATAACACTCAAATCGCAAATCCAATTGTTAGCGCTTATGATGATGGAACTATGCCAAATGAATGGGGTAGCAATAACATCGATGATGAAGGTCAACCATGTCAAAATAACCTTTTAATTGATCATGGTATCTTAAAGGGATATTTAATCGATCCATTTAATGCAAGAAGAATGGAAGGTTTTAAACCAAATGGTTGTTCTCGTAGACAATCATATAAATTTGAACCAACAAGTCGTATGAGCAACACTTATATTGCTGCTGGAGAATCAACTCCGGAAGAAATCATTAAAAATACAAAGTTGGCTATTTATGCAGTTTCTTTCAATGGTGGTTCCGTAAATCCTGCAACTGGCGAATTTAATTTTGGTTGTAGCGAAGCTTATCTTGTAAGAGATGGGAAAATTATTATGCCACTTAGAGGAGCAACATTAATTGGTAAAGCAACTGAGATTTTAAAACATATTGATATGGTTGGAAATGATGTTGCTTTAGGACAAGGAAATTGTGGAGCTTCAAGCGGAAGTATTCCAGTAAATGTCGGTCAACCAACTATTAGAATCGATGAAATTATTGTTGGCGGAAGAGGAGGAAGCATTGATGAACTTAAATAAATTTTTCAAACAAGCAAAAGAAGAAGGAATAGAGGTTTCAGAAGTATCCTTATCAAAAACTGCTTCAAAATCATTCTCATTATTTCATAAAGAGTTAGATAACTATTCTATCAGTGATCAATCAACTTTAAAAGCTCGTGGTATATATAAAGATAAATTAGGTACAGTAAAAACTGAAGATGTTACTGATGCTTCAATTCCTTATTTAATTTCAACTATTAAATCAACTGCTTCAGTTATTGAAAAAGTTGAAGAACCTATTATCTTTAAAGGTAGCAAAAAATATCACAAGAAAAACTTATTTAATAAAGAATTAAGTGAGGTTTCAGTTGATAAAAAGCTTGAAGTTTTGCATCAACTTGAAGATTTAGCTTATGCTTATGATAAAAGAATTACTGAAGTTGAAGTTTCTTATTCTGAAAACGAAAGTGAAAGTCTTTTGGCTAATAGTTATGGATTAAAATTAAAAAGTCATAATAACTATTTCTATTATTACTTATCCGTTGTTGCAAAAGATGGCGAAGAAGTTAAGTCAGATGGTGATATTTTCTTAGATTCTGATTTTAGTAAATTTGAACCTAAGGCATTTGTTAAAAAAGTTTGTGATAAAGTTTTAAGTAAATTCCATGGCAAATCTATAAAGAGTAAAGGCTATAAAGCTGTATTAAATTCTGAAGTTGTTTCACAATTTGTTAATGCTTTAGTTTCAACATCTTGTAGCGCAGAAAATGTTCAAAAGAAATCTTCATTATTTGTTGGAAAATTAGGTACTGAAATCCTTTCTAAGAAAGTTACTATCGAAGAAAGACCATTAGAGAAAAATTGTTTCTTTACCTATTTTGATAATGAAGGCGTTGCAACATACAACAAAAAAATCTTTGATAAAGGGGTATTAAAAACATATTTATATAACCTTGAAACAGCTAAAAAG
>CAVGUA010000039.1:0-16980 GCA_963632335.1 Parabacteroides goldsteinii | reverse complement strand
GGTTATGGATCAGGATCAAAAATTGGAGTTGATGTCGTAAATTTATATCTTAAACCAGGTAAATTATCTGAAGAAGATTTATTTAAGAAAATTAAAAAAGGTGTTTATATCACATCAATTACTGGTTTACACGCTGGTTTAGATCCTCAATCTGGAGATTTCTCATTACAAGCTGAAGGATATATAGTTGAAGATGGAAAAGTTACATCACCACTTGGTTTAATTACTGTTGGTGGCAACTTAGTTAATGTTTTAAAAGATGTTATTGCTGTTGGTAATAATTCAGAACTTCAACTTGTTGGTGTTACTGCTCCATCAGTTGCAATTAAGAACTTAAAAGTCAGTTCATAATTAAAATACGATTTAATCGTATAAAAATCATTTATGAAACTTAAAACTCTGTCTTGAAATCCATGCGGGATTTGACGGAGTTTTTTTATTTCACGAATGAAAAAACAAGCCCTCAATCGAAGACTTGTTTATTTGTTAATTTTCTCTTGGTTTTTTAAGGATATAAAGTATACCGATTGTCTTTGGACCACAATGTGAACACACAGTACAACCAGCATTCGTTATATGAATATTTTCTTTTGGAAAGAATGGAGAAATCTTATCAAAAATATATTTATCATAGCCATCAATTCTTCCTGAATGAGTAATAAATAAACAATCAGTATCAATATTTGGAAGGTCTTCCATAAATTCATCAATTTGTGCATCGACAGCTTTTGGATAAGGTCCTCTTACTTTTTTATAAACAACTAATTTTCCATCAATCATCTTTGCAACTGGATGGATATGTAATGCATGAGCAACAAGCATTGTCATTCCACTACATCTTCCGCCTCTATATAAATAAGTTAATGTATCAATGCAGAATTTAGCACTAACTAAAGGAACAAATTTATTTACTTCATCAAAAATTTCTGAAACTGATTTTCCTTCGTTTCTATACTTAACCATTTTCATTACAAGTAAGCCGGTCCCGGTTGATAAAGATCCGCTATCAACTACTTTAATTCTTCCTTCTGGGAACTCTTGACTTGCAATTACTGCATTTTGATATGTAGAAGATAATTTAGAACCAATACCAGTAAAAATAATATCTTTCCCGCTTTCAATAATTGGTTTAAAAGCTTCAATAAATTCTGCTACATTTACTGCACCAGTTTTTGGTGTTGTTCCACCATTGCCTTCAACTTTTTTATATAACTCTTCGCTATTAATATCGACACCATCTTTATAATCATGTGGGTCATCCTTAAATGCAACATGTAATGGTAAAACGATTAAATCATTTTCTTTAACTAGTTCAGGGGTCAAATCCACTGTACTATCAACAACTATTTGAACTTTATTCATAATTCACCTCACCCACATATTATATACAAAATGATGTTTTATTTGTATAAATTTACCAAATAGACCATAAACATAAGGGTTGTTTTTTGCTATCATATTCATGAGGTAAATTTTATGAGAAACAAAAAATTAAAGAAAAAAACAGAAGGCCTTTGGAAGGAATTTAAAACATTTATAACAAGAGGAAACATCTTAGATATGGCTGTTGGTGTCATTATGGGTTCTGCATTTGGCGCCATTGTAACTGCTCTTGTAAATATTTTATTAAGTGTTTGTACTTGGACCGTTCCAGGCGGTATTAAAGGTTTGGTAACAATATTACCAGCTGTTAATTCAGCTCAAGCCGGAATTGATGGTATAGGACAAAAATTTGACGCTTCAAAATTATCTGAAATGACAGTTATCTACGCAAAAAGTAACGGCGTTACTATTTCTAGCGATGATGCCACTGCATTTGCAACATGGCAAAATAACTTAATTACAAAATACACATTACATGGAACAACTTATTATTATAATGGATCAGCAATTATTGATTGGGGAACATTCATTAATTCAATTATTTCATTCTTAATCATTGCTCTTGTCTTATTCCTCATCGTCAAAATTGTTTCGATATTGAAAGCCAAAAACGATGAATTTAAAGCAAAAGAACTTGAAGCCTATTATGTAAGACACCCAGAAGAAAGACCAGTTCCACCAGAACCAGGGAAACCAGTTGATACTCCAGAAGTTGCCTTATTAAAAGAAATTAGAGATACTTTAAAAAATACCCCTCAAGTTAAGTAAAACATAAATAAACCGACCAGTTCTGGTCGGTTTTTTATTATATTCAATATTGAAATTTATATGGTACAATCATCAAAATTTCAAACTCTCCAATGAAATCTTATGTTCTTTTGTAGTCTTTCATATAATAAGAAGTTTCTTTTAATAATAATTAGTTAACTATAAATTTTGAGGGGGTATTATAAGATTTATCTCCCCCTTAAATTTTATAGATTCATGTTTTATTTATTGCCTTCTTTAGGAGTTTTTTCTTCCAAAAGTTTCTTAGTTCTCTCTAAAAATTCTTTTTCATTTTGTTTACTAATTTGAGTTTCTTTTTCTAGTGCTTTTTTAACATATTTTAATTGTTGTTCAACTTCTGTATCAGCTTTTTCAATAATTCCATAGTATAAAATAGCAGTTCTAATAGTTAACATTGAATAATTACGTTTTAAATAATCCTTTTCAGTAGAACTAAAGCTTTCATAAAACTCTTGTGCTTCTACTTCTTTATCTTGAAACATTAAAACGTTTAATTTATAGATCTTAGTTTTACAAAGTGTTTCAGTTGAAACTTTTCCCTTATTTTCAATAATAGTATCTAATAAAGGAATCGCAGCTTCATAGTTATTGTTTTTTATAAAATTTCTAACAGTTGATAAATTAACCAAAGCAGTAAAATCTGTTATAGAATCAAAAACCTTATAACTTTCTGTGTTTACTCCTAAAAATTCATCTCCTTCGATTTTTAAAAGTTCATTATAAGCTTCTATATTAATTTTCTTACTTAAACAAACTAAACGATATCCGTCTGTAACTGAATCAAGTTTGGCTGGGAAATAGTCATATATGAATAACATACCACCAACAGTAACTAAAATGAGTTGGAAGTATTTAAGAAACATTAATGGATTTTGTTGTCCCTTAACTTTATCAGATATCAAACTATAAGCTAAAACAAGTAAAGCAACCTCAATTGCATAAAAGAAAAGTGGCGCCCAAACAAATGGAATTGGATTTGATTTTTCATTTTCAGGAACAATTAAAGTTTCTCCGGTTAAACCATCAAAAGCTTTAGGGAATTTAAATTTAACTCGATATTTTTTGGTTTCTTCGTCATATGCTTTATAAAAACAAAAACCTAAAACATTTAAGCTTATGATTTTATATTTTCCCATTTTTGCACCAAGAACATGACCAACTTCAAATAATAAAACTTGCACTAAAACTGCAATTATTAAAGATAATATTAAAAAACTCGTTATTTGCATCCCATTAATTGAGGATACACCTTGCAATGAAGGACTAATAACGGCAAAACCAATAATGGCTGCAATTGCAATCATCATTGTATAAACAATTAAACTAACTACATCTTCCTTTGACATATAAATCTCCTTATGGTTAATCAACCAACGTGAATTAATATAAGTAAATTTACCTACATATATTAACACTAATGTTTTATTTATAAAAGTTAATAACTACTCGATACTATTTTGATATTTTCTAATAATTGTTTTTAAAACATCATCATTAAAACAATAAGAAATTCTTTTTGTAGCTTCGTTTATACTATATTCAGCTTTTGCAAAATAAAATATACATTGCTCAGAAAGTCCTTTAGAAAAAAATCTACACATATCTTTTTTATCATTAATTCTTAAGTTATAGCGATCTAAAATTTTACTTAATGAATTTGAAATATAAGTACTTATAAAGTTATTTAAAATATCATTTGCATTACTTTTTGCTATAGTTAAATTAAAACTTTGGTCAGAAAACAAAAATGCAAAAATATTTCTTATAATCGAACTTAAATCATTCTCGTATGCATCTTGGATTTTTTGATAACAGTAAATAGAATAAATTACATCATAGATATTCTTGAAATGATAATAGAAAGTTTGTCTTTTAATATCTAACGCACCGCAAATTTTATATACATCTATTTCATCAAATTCATACTTATCTAAAAGTTTTTTAAAAGTATTTTGAATATCTTTTTCAGTGTTTACCATAACTTTCTCCTTTAATAACAACTTTCTTTTTAGAAAATATTTTTTCAAATAATATGTATAAAACAAAAGCTATAACCACCATTATAACTAGCATTATTCCATCAATGATTGCAATATGAACAAAAGAAGTTTCTTTATAAAGTTTAACTATATTCCAAGGTGAAACATAACTTAATAGGAATATTAATGCCGTTCCAATAACTGACATAATAAATACAGTTAATCTAAACTTATCAAATGGGTATGAAACTCCAAACAAAGAAATAACTGATCCTCCAGCCATAAAATAAACTGCAAATGTTACAACTTCATTTTTATAACCAATATCCATCCATCTTGTTGCTAAAAATAGAACCATAACCTCTACTGCCATCACTACACCATTAATTGACGCAGCTTTAAAAATATTCATTAAGAAACTGCCTTTAACGATTTCTTCATTGTTTTTCTCAAGAGCCAAGAAGAATGCAGCAACACCAATACAAATAACATCCCAACCATAAAAGTTAGCTGGTTGAAATGGATAAGTTACACCAATGGTTGCAGCCGTAATCAAGAAGAAAATATTAATTAAGATTGCATACAAAGTTTTAATTAAGAATAAACTACATGTTCTTTGCAAATTGTTAATTACTCTTCTTCCTTGTGCTATAACTTCTGGTAACGAACCAAAATCATTATTATATAAAATAATATTTGCTAAATCTTTTGCTGCGCTATTTGCACAACCAACAGTAATTCCTACGTTACTTGCTTTAAGTGCTAATAAATCATTAACTCCATCACCAAACATTCCAACAACATGTTTTTCTTCTTTTAATGCAGCTACAATTATTTCTTTTTGCTCTGGAGTAACTCTTCCAAAAATATTATATTCAAAAGCTGCTTTTTTAACTTCTTCTTTAGATAATCCTTCTAGCGAGATATATTTTTCACTATTCAAAATTCCAACTTTTTTAGCTACTTCTTGAACAGTTAAAGGATTATCGCCACTAATAACTTTAATATTTACACCTTTATTAATGAACCAACCAATAATTTCTGCAGCGTTTTCTCTAATTCTATCTTGAATCAAAATTAATGCAATTGGAGTCATTCCTTCAGGAGACTTATTATTTTTAATTGGATTCTTAGATAAACCAACAACTAAAACACGATAACTTTTGCCACTATATTCATCAACAAGTCTTTTAACTTCTAAATCTTTATCATTAATTGGAACATAGCCATAAGCTCCAATAGTAATTGTTCCAACATCATCCAAAGTTGCAGAAGAATATTTATTATATGTTGAAAATTGCAACGAGCTAATCTTACCAAATACATTCGTGACACCAAAATGTTCACACATGGCTTTTGCTGTAAAATTAGTATCACCAACTGCATTTAGATAGCTAGAAATTACAGCGTTTAATCTATCTATTTTATATGGGCAATCTTTAAGAATAATTGTGTCATAAACTGACATATTGCCATCTGTGATAGTACCAGTTTTATCAAGGCACAAGATATCACATCTTGCTAAAGTCTCAATTGAATACATGTCTTGAACCAAAACATTTTTACTACTTAAATCAATTACCCCAACTGTCAAAGTAGTTGAAATTAAAAGATACATACCCGAAGGTATCATTGAAATTAATGCTCCAGCTATTGGTGCAATTTCTCTTTGAAATGATTCATAATCAGTAAAGGCACTATCAACTAAACCTTTTGAAAGGATTGTTAATAAACCAACAAAAATTACAACGCCAGAAATTATCTTAAACAATCTATTTAATTGTAAAAACATCTGAGATTTTGGTGTTTTATAATCTTTTGTTTTTGCTTGGATTTTGCTTGCATAGTTTTCTTTTCCTACAGCAATAACTTTAGCAAAAACAGAACCACTTAAAATATACGAGCCACTCATAAGTCCTGCGCCAGCAACCTTTTTTATTGGTAAAGATTCACCAGTTAAGATAGATTCATCAACAGTAACATCACCACTTAAAATAAAAGAATCGCAAGGAACTTGATCACCTTCTTTTAAATGCAAAATATCATCTAAAACTATTTTATCGATATCAATATTTTCAATTTTAGAACTTCTTACACATTCAACTTTTTTTGCATCAATAATTGTTAATTTGTCTCTTTTATATTTTGATCTTAAATCTTGAACTAAACCAATTGCAGTATTTGTAAGAACAACAACCATAAAGAAGCAATTAGTCCATTGTTTTTGGAAATCTGCAACTAATAAAAATATACCAATTGTGAATAATAAAATGTTATAAAAAGTAAAAACATTACTTAATATGATTAATAAATACTGTTTTTTAGTATCATCTTTAACTTTATTGTTTAATTGTTGTTCGTTTCTTATTCGAACTTGATCTTGATTTAATCCCTCTTCAAAAGTAGGAAAAAATCTTTCGATTTCGCTTTGATTTTCTCTTTTTTTCATTATTCACTCCTTAATGCAATTACAGGATCTTTCTTAGCAGCAATTCTAGATGGAATTAATCCGCTAATTAAAGTTAATAAAATAGAAATAACAATAAGAAGAATAACATGATATATACTTAATTTTGCAATTTCCCCTAGATTATAATCACTATAAACACTATTTAAAATATAGTTAGCTGGTATACAAATTAAATATGCAATAACACATCCAATTATTCCACTAACTCCACCAATAATAGAAGACTCAGCTTGAAACAAACGACTTACATCTTTCTTTCTTGCGCCAACAGCTCTTAAAATACCAATTTCTTTTGTTCGCTCAATTACCGATGTATACGTAATAATTCCAGTCATGACACAACTAACAAGCAATGAAATTGATGCAAAAATAATTAAGACAACTGAAATAATTGTAATCATTTGTCCAATTCCACTTGTTATATCGCTAGCGATATCAGAATAATAAATTTGTTCTTTTTCGCTATTTGCGTGATAAGCACCTTCTCCAATGACATTATATTCATCTAAAGCTTCTTTTAATTTAGTCTTGCTACTTAAATCTTTTGGAAAAATAACTATATTACTTATCGTACTGTATGAATACGCATATGCATAAATTCCTACAGCTTTTTTAATTGCACTTGCAAGATCTCCTTTTTGATAATCTTCAAGCATGCTTTTTAAGTAGTCACTCATGAAATTTGTATCACTAATTCCATGTTCTAAGAGATCTTCAGGAATCATATCACAGCCAAAACCTTCTGCTGCTCTTAAGTAATAATTAATGTTTGTATACGCTTTTGAAACATCTGTTGCACCATAAAACGCAAAGTATTTATTGTATAAAGTCGCTAGACTTGTTGTAGATAATGATGATTCTGCGGAAATTTCTCCAAATTCTTTTACAAAACTTGCAAAATTACCAACTCCAAAACCATTAACATTTTTAACAATAATATTTTTCTCGAATTCATTAACAATTGGGACATCATATTTTGTATCATCATTTTTCTCGACCAATTCATTTTGCAACGAACTTAGATAACACAATCCTACTGTCATCATAGGAATTGTTGTAGTCTTTTTTGGTCTTAAAATACCAACAATTTGTAATTCAGTTCCACTATTTTCATCCGAATACAACTCATTTAAATCATTCGTGACATAATTTTGAAAATTAACTGTATTTCCTTCTCCGTCAGTCACCGAATAAGTTTTTTCCTTTTTATAAAAATCATTAAATGAAAAAACTTTGTATTTCTTTGATTTAATTGTTTCCCATTCAATTGGCCTAACTTTTGTATCAGCATCTTTTAATAAAACATTAGTTTCAGTGTCGGTTGAGTTATAAAAACCTAATGCCTTTAGAGTTGAAAAATTAATTCTATTACAACTATCAACAACCAATACTAATTCATTACTTTTTTGTGGGTAAGTTCCCTCAATTACTTCGTATGATTCAGTTATATATTTTTCTTCTCCGTATAAAGGATGAAAATAATTTGTTGGCAACCCAGTAAAAGATGATAATGATGAACTGATATAATTCGAAGTAATGTAATTTACTTTTGCAACTCCACCACTCGTTTTTTGATCAATTGAATCAGGAAAATCAGTAATCAAATTAAAAGAATAATAATCGCTATAATTAATTAAATAATCATTAATTAAACCGTCTTCATTTTTAAGTTTATCTAAGAAATTAATATATTTTTGGTTAAAAATATTATATTTATAGGTAGCTGTTCTAGTTGGAGAAATATATGGATATACTTCGTTTGTGTCAGGATATTTTTCTGTTTCGTTTTTTTCAGATTCTTCTTCCATTTGACTACCAGTAATTGTATAAGATGGAACATTAACTGGTGTTTGCGAGGCAGTTTCACTTTCAATTCTTCCTACATAACTTGAAAATCCATTAGATAAGGCAAGAACTAATGCAACACCAATGATTCCAAAAGAAGCAGCAACCGAAGTTAAAACAGTTCTACCTTTTTTAGTAAATAAACTCTTAATAGAAATTTTTAAAGCAGTGAAAAAAGACATAGAAGTCTTTTTCTTCTCTTTTTTCTTATTTTTATTTGGAGGAGTTGGTATAAATCTTGAAGGACAAGAATCACTCAAAACTTCACCATCTTTCATTTTAATAATACGATTTGCATATTTATTCGCTAATTCTTCGTTATGAGTAACCATGATAACAAGGTGTTCTTTTGAAACTTCTTTAATAATATCCATAACTTGAATGCTTGTTTTTGAATCAAGTGCACCTGTTGGTTCATCAGCTAAAATAACTTCTGGATTTGTAATTAAAGCACGAGCAATTGCAACTCTTTGCATTTGACCACCACTTAATTGATTTGGTTTTTTATTATAAATATCTTCTAGGCCAACTTTTTTAAGAGCTTCAATTGCTCTAGTTTTTCTTTCTTTTCTAGAAACTCCATCAAGAGTTAATGAAAGCTCAACATTTTCTAAAATTGATAAATGAGGAATTAAATTATAATTTTGAAAGACAAAACCAATTCTTTTGTTTCGATAATTATCCCAATCTTTACTTTTGTATAATTTCGTAGATTTTCCATCAATATATAAATTTCCTTCAGTATATTGATCCAATCCACCAATAATATTTAATAATGTTGTTTTGCCACATCCTGAAGGACCAAGAATACAACAAAATTGTCTTTTAGGAAAATTTAAAGAAATATTCTTAAGAGCACGAAAAGGTTTTTTATCAATAATATAGTCTTTTGATACATTTTTAAGTCTTAACATAAATTGCCCTCCTGATTTTCTTAAATATTATATATTTAAAATTATAATTTTGACACTGTAAAATTGCACTAAAAAAACCATCACACAATTTAATCAATCTTAAGGCTGCTACATTCCTGTCCTGACCTGGTTCGAAAGTTAAACTCATGATGGCTTTATTATTATAGCAAAATATTATTTATTTTCTATTTCTTTATAGGTTTTAAAACTTTGATTCCACCCATAAATGGTTGAAGAACTTCAGGAACTAAAACACTTCCATCTTCTTGTTGATATTGCTCTAAAATTGCTGGGAAAACTCTAGATGTTGCAAGTCCACTACCATTTAAAGTATGACAGAAATGCATCTTACCATTTTCATCCTTATATCTAATTTTTCCTCTACGAGCTTGATAATCTCTTGCATTAGAAACACTAGAAACTTCTTTATAAATTCCCATGCTTGGAATCCAAACTTCAATATCATAAGTCCTTGCCATTGAATGCGAGCAATCACCAGCTGCTAATTTAGAAATTTGGAAATGTAATCCAAGTTTTTCAACTAATGATTTAGCTTTTCCAACTAATTCATCAAAAGCTCTATCACTATCATCATCTTTCGTATATTCAACCATTTCAACTTTATTGAATTGATATCCACGGATCATGCCACGTTCTTCAGTACGATATGATCCAGCTTCTTTACGATAACATGGAGTATAGGCAAAATATTTTCTTGGTAAAGCATCATCAGTTAAAATTTCATCACGATGCAAATTAACAAGAGCAGTTTCTGCAGTTGGAAGCAAGAATCTTTCTGGTTGAACTTCTTCTAAAATGAAAACATCCTTTTCAAATTTTGGGAATTGTCCGGCAGTAAATCCAGATTCATAATTTAATAGATGAGGTGGAAGTATAAATTCAAATCCATCTTTAATATGTTCGCTAATAAAGAAATTTACAAGTGCCCATTCAAGTCTTGCTCCAAGATTAGTATAAATCCAAGTGCCACTTCCACTTATTTTTGCAGCTCTTTTATAATCAATTAATCCTAATGATTCAGCTAATTCCACGTGGTTTTTGACAGGGAAATTAAAGACAGGTTTTTCTTTATAAGAATAAATTGGTTTATTATTTTCTTTTCCTCCTGGAAGAAGATCTTCATCAGGAAGATTTGGTAAAGCAAACCAAATATCATCAATTTCTTTTTCAACAACCTTAAGTCTTTCTTCGCTTTCTTTATTTTGATTTGCTAATTCCTTAACTTTTGCAAATAAAGCATTAACATCGCCTCCTGCTTTTTTAACTTCAGGAACGGATTTTGATAATTTATTTTGTTCTGCTTTATTAGATTCGGTTAATTTTTGCAATTCCTTTTTTTCAGCAACTAATTTAACTAAATCATCAAGGTTAACATCATATAATTTTCCTTTTAAAAGTTTTTCAACTTTTTCTTTGTTTTCAATAAGATAATTTAAATCATTCATACTTATAACCCTCTATAAATCTCTATTAATTTTTCCCCTATATTTTTAAGCGAATTAGCATTAGCAAATTCTTTTGCTTTTTGTATAGTAAGATCTAATTCATCATTAATTAGTTTCGTAAAACCATCAATTAATGAATCAAAATCATTATAGACATACCCATTTTCTTTATCAATTACAATATCAGGATAAATTGACGAACTTAAAGCTAATATTTGTATGCCACTAGCCATAGCTTCAAAACATTGAAATACATTTCCTGGATTTGAATTAATAAACAAAAACGCCTTTGAATTAAAAATTAAAGAGATATAAACATCTTCATCTAAGACACCAGGAAACTCTAAATTTGCAGGTGATTTTTTAATAACCTTTTTTATTTCTCGACTCATATCGCGATTATCAAATAAAACAACAAACTTAATTTTTGGAAATTTTGAAGCAATTTTTTGAATTCTATAAAAAGATTCAACATCTTCATAATTTAAAACTGCTGTTACAAATGAATATTCTTCAGAACATTTAAGATATCGATAAGCTATATTTCTTGTATATGTATTTTTAACAGAATATTTTGAAACATTTACTCCAGGAGAAAGTACCTCAATTGGCACTGTAACTCCTGATAAAATTAATTGTTGTTTTGCTTTAATACTAGGCGTTAAAACTTGATTAACTTTATTAATAGCTTCAACTTCTGATTTTGAAATATTGGATTTATTATCATGATTAAGTTTTAATATTTTCCCATCATAATCTTCCTCACAATATAGAAGACTCAATACAAATTTCGTTCCTTTTGGTGTTTCATTTTTATATTTTTTAAAATCATCAATAGTTAAGAAATGTGCAATAGAATATGATTCATCATAAACCGAAACTGAATAAGGAAAGTTATTAAGTTCTAAAGACCCTTTTATATCTTTTCGTAATCTTAAAACTTCAAAATTATTCTTTTCATGAGATAAAATTAGCGATTTCATTCTTGCACCTTGCTAGATCCATTCGTGTTTTCTTCATTTTCACTAGTGATTTTTTCTTCTTCAGAGGTTTCTTCGCTCTTAGGTGCAATTGTAAATGAAGTTGCACTCTCCTTATCTTTTAAATTGATAATTTTTACACCTTGAGAATTACGGCCAATTACACGAACTTGTGATAATGATGTTCTAATAACTTGTCCATTATTAGTAATAACAATAATATCTTCATCACCATTTACCATCTTTAAACCAACAAGATTACCGGTTTTTTCTGTAATTTTTAATGTAATAACGCCACCTGCACCACGTTTAGTTTCTCTATAATCTTCTAAATTACTAATTTTTCCTAAACCTCTTTCACTTAAAACAAAGGTATTAGTTCCTTCTAAAGATGTTGCAAGAGAAACAAGTTTTGCACCATTTGTTAAATTCATACCTTTAACACCTGCGGCAGTTCTTCCCATACATCTAACATCATCTTCATCGAAAACTACAGCCTTACCTTTGTCACTTCCAAGTATGATTTTTGCATGACCATCAGTAACTTTTACATCTAATAAGCTATCACCTTCTCTTAAAGAAATTGCATATTTTCCATTAACATTAATTCTTTCAAATTCTTCAAGAGATGTTCTCTTAACTACACCATTAGTTGTTGCAAAGAATAAATATTTATCCTTATATTCATCAACTGAAATAATTGAATTGATTGTTTCTTTTTCTTCAAGGTTTAATAAATTCAAAACTGGAATTCCTTTTGCTTGTCTACTAGCTTCGTTTATTTCGTGACCTCTTTTTCTATAAACTCTTCCTAAGCTTGAGAAGAATAAGATGTCGGTATGTGTTTTACTGGTGACCATTTTAGTAACTTCATCATCACTATAAACAGTCATTCCTTTCACACCAACTCCACCTCTATTTTGAGTTCTAAATTCACTTAAAGACATTCTCTTGATATAACCTTTTTCAGTTAAAGTAATAACAATATCTTCTTCTGGAATTAAATCTTCATCGTCAACAGAGACAATAGAATATGAAATTTCAGTTCTTCTTTCATCACCAAATTTTTCTCTAATTTCTTTAAGCTCATTAACTACAACATCAGCTTCATGTTCCCTAGATTCGAGAATAAATTTGTCTTTCTTAATTAATTCATTGATTTCTGCTTTTTCATCAGTCAATTTAATTGTTTCAATACCAGTTAATCTTCCTAAAGTCATTGAAACAATAGCTTTTGCTTGATCATCATCAAAATTAAATCTTACTTTTAACCAATCAGCAAATTCTTGTGGATTCTTGCTAATTTTTGCATGATCGACTACTTCGTCGATATTGTCATGAACAGTTAATAAAGCTTCAACAATTTTAAGTCTTGCTTCATGTTTTCTAAGTAAATATCTGGTTCTTCTATCAATTACACTAATTTGGAAATCTAAATAATTATTTAATAAATCTTTTAAAGATAAAATCTTTGGAGCACCATTAACAACACAAAGGTTTATAACACCATATGAGACTTCAAGTTGTGTATTTTTATAAAGTTGATTAAGAATTACTTGAGGAACAGCATCTCTTCTACAATCAATTTCAATCTTTACATCTTCTTTACTTAAATCTCTAATTGCTGTGATTCCTTCAATCTTTTTCTCTCTAACAAGTTCACCGATTTTAGAAACAAGAGCAGCTTTATTTACTTGATAAGGAATTTCAGTAATTAAAATCTTTGATTTTTCACCTTCTTTTTCAATAATATTTGCTCTACCTCTAACTCTAAAGGTTCCTCGGCCAGTTTCATAAGCTTGTTTAATTCCTCCAAGTCCATAAATAATTCCACCAGTTGGGAAATCAGGTCCTTTAACAATTTTCATTAATTCATCAACAGTAATATCTTTGTTATTTCTAACAGCAATAATTGCATTGATAATTTCCGTTAAATTATGTGGAGGCATTTTAGTTGCCATACCAACTGCAATACCATCACTTCCATTACATAATAAATTTGGGAATCTTGATGGTAAACATGTTGGTTCTTCTAAAGTTCCATCATAGTTTGGTATAAAATCAACAGTTTCTTCATCCATTCCTCTTGTCATTTCAAGAGCAAGTTTACTCAATTTACATTCTGTATAACGCATGGCTGCTGCTTCATCACCATCCATACTACCAAAATTACCATGTCCAGTAACAAGTGTATACCTCATTGAGAAAGGTTGAGCAAGTCTAACTAATGTTCCATAAATTGCAGAATCACCATGTGGGTGATAATTACCCATAACATCACCAACAACTTTTGCAGATTTAACAAATGGTTTATCTGGAGTATATCCATTTACTGCCATACCATAAATTACACGTCTATGAACAGGTTTTAAACCATCTCTAACATCTGGAAGAGCACGAGAAATAATAACACTCATTGCATAGTCTAAAAATGAGTTTTGAACTTCAGTTACAATTTCAGTATCTCTTAATGAAGGTACAATTCCTTCTTCAACTTTAGATTCGGTTGATTCTTCTTCAACTTTCTTTTCTAATTTATTTTCTTCACTCATATATAGACCTCCTAAATATCAAGATTCTTAACGAATGTAGCATTCTTTTGAATATATTCACTACGTGGTTCAACTTCTTCACCCATCAAATCACTAAATACTTGATCGGCAGCTATTGCATCATCCATAGTAACTCTAAGCATTTTACGCTTTTTAGGATCCATTGTAGTTTCTTCAAGTTGTTGAGGATCCATTTCACCTAAACCTTTATAACGTTGAATTGGATATGTTGATTTAATATCAAGTTCTTTTCTAATAAAATCAAGTTGTTCATCGTTATAAGCATAATAATCTTTATTTTTATAAGTTAATTTATAAAGAGGAGGTTGTGCAATATAAACATAACCTTGATCAATTAATGGTTTCATAAATCTATAGAAGAATGTCAAAAGTAAAATTCTAATGTGACTACCATCAACATCAGCATCAGTCATAATAACAATCTTATGATATCTAATCTTAGTAACATCAAAGTTTGCACCATAATCACCACCAATTGCAGTAATCATGTTTCCAATTTCTGCATTGTCCATAATTCTATGTTCTTGGGCTTTTTGAACATTCAAAATTTTTCCCCTTAAAGGAAGAATTGCTTGGAAATGTGAATCTCTACCAAGTTTTGCACTACCACCTGCAGAATTACCCTCAACAATAAATAATTCGCATTCTTCAGGATTATTGCTTGAACAATCACTTAATTTGCCAGGTAATGTTGTTAATTCAATTGAATTTTTACGACGCATATTTTCTCTTGCATTTCTTGCTGCAATTCTAGATTCATATGCACCTTTTATTTTTTCGCAAATTTGCATTGCTTCGTTTTTATGTTCTAATAAATAACGATTTAATATTTCACCTACAACATTAGAAACTAATTTTTTAACTTCTAAATTTCCAAGTTTACCCTTTGTTTGACCTTCATATTGTGGATTAGGGTGCTTAACACTAATAATACAGGTTAAACCTTCTACACAATCATCATAGGTAATTTTTTCTTTATCTGCATCTTTTAAAATTTTCTTATCTCTAGCATAGGCATTAATTACTCTAACAATTGCTAATGCAAATCCATCAACATGCATACCGCCATCAGTTGTAGTAACGTTGTTACAGAATGAATATAATTTTTTATTAAAACCTCGTGTATATTGCATTGCACATTCGACTGTAATCATTTCTTCAACACCATTATCATTGAATTTTTGACCGCCTTCACAATAAATTACATCGTTAGTTAAAGCTTCTGCATCTTTATTTAAGAATTTAACATATTCAACAATTCCACCATCATATTTATAGTGAGCTTCAGCCTCTTCACCTCTTTTATCGTATAAATTGATTTTGATTCCTCTATTTAAGAATGCCATTTGTCTTAAACGATTATTAATTGTGTCATAACTAAATACAGTAGTTTCTTTAAAAATAAATGGATCTGGTTTAAAAGTAACAGTTGTTCCATGTTCATCTTCCGAACATGTACCAATCTTCTTTAAAGGAGCGACAGTGTGACCACCATTTTCGAATCTTATAAAATAAATTCCACCACCTTTTTTAACAGTTACATCAACAAAAGTAGATAAAGCATTCACAACAGATGCACCAACACCATGAAGTCCACCAGAAACTTTATAGCCACCACCTTGACCAAACTTTCCTCCAGCATGTAAAACAGTATAAACAGTTTCAACACCTGATTTACCAGTTTTAGTGACTGTATCCACAGGAATACCACGACCATTATCTTTTACGGTAATAGTGTTATCTTCGTTTATTGTTACATCGATTTCAGTACAATAACCAGCTAAAGCTTCATCAATACCATTATCAACAATTTCCCAAACTAAATGGTGTAAACCTGTTGAAGAAGTAGATCCAATATACATACCAGGTCTTTTTCTTACAGCTTCTAAACCTTCTAAAACTTGGATGTTACTACTAGTATAGTTTGCATCTGCTTTTTCAAGTTCTTTTTCATTGATATTTTCAATGATTTCATCACTAAGACCTTTTGTAACTCCCTCTTCAAGTTTTTCTTCTTCCGCAGTTTCTACTCCAGGTTCAGAAGTTAATATTTCTTTTTCTTCCATGCTACTCTCCTTTAATAATTTCTGTTTTATCAATAAAATAGTAATTAATATTTTCTTTTATAATTTTATTTGTTGAGGTAATAAATACTTGATTCATTTTTTGTAAATAATTCAGTAAATTTTCTTGATTTGTTTTATCAAGTTCAGATAAAACATCATCTAGAATTATTATTGGTTTTTTATCAACATCATCAATCAATTCGTAAGGTGTTAATTTCAAACTTAAGACTGCAATTCTATTTTCTCCTTGCGATCCATATTTAGAAACATCTTTAGAATTTAATAAAATTTCAAAATCTTCTTTATGAATTCCAATGTTTGTTACTTTTCTGAGTAAATCAATTTCTTTTGATTCAAGGTACTTTTTTTCAGCTATGACCTCGTAATTTTCATAATTGGAAATAAATGATTTATAAATAATTTTTAAAGTTTCATCTTTACCAGTTATAGATTTATAAACAAAATTTATTTTTTTATTTAAATCATCTATATATTTTTTTCGGTAGAAATAAATT
>CAVGUA010000038.1:0-34542 GCA_963632335.1 Parabacteroides goldsteinii | reverse complement strand
CTAAATAAGAAAGCAATCCAAAACACAAACGCTGGTTCATATGATTTAAAAAAGAAATAAAATGCCGCGGATAAAGACCAAATAAATAAAAGGACTAATATTCGATTATACTTATTTAACTTACCAATAATTAAATTAATAATAAGTATTGTTAAAGGTATGAAAGGCACAATAAATAATAAACCTGCATATTTCTCCATTGTGTCATAGATAGAACGGAAACTAAGCAAAGCAACTTCTAAAACAATAATAACAGTAGCAAAAATCATCAAAATAAAAATAATTTTAATTTTTGCTTCTTTCTTTTCTATTTCCGCATCAAAAATTTTTTCATCTTCTTCTTTAAAATCGTGTTCTTGAAATAAATATTCAATTGGTACTCCAAAAAAATCAGCAATTTCTTTAAGTGTCTCTGCATCTGGAAGCGAGTCGCCTCTCTCCCATTTAGAAATAGCTTTATTACTATAATGTAATTTATCAGATAATTCGCTTTGAGTTAGTTTCTTTCTTTTTCTTAAATAAGTAATATTTTTTGCGATTATTTCTCTTGTTCCCATAAATAAATATTAATGCAAAAAATACAAAAAAGCGACCATCAATTTCTAATGATCGCTTTTTCGAAAAGAGAAAATTTCTAATTATTTTGATTCATCTTCGATGTCGCCAACAATTTGCGAATCAACAAATTTGCTGAATTTTTTTGCGTGATGTCCAATATACAAAGTAAAGCAAAGTTGAACAACACCGGCTATTAAAACAATAACGCCTAATAAGACAAATAAAACAGAAACGACATTATTGCCAGCTCCACTATAATAGACAGAAAGGATAACTGAACCTAAAGCTGCAGCAATAATTCCAAATACTAATTGAAGAATTTGAATTGTTGAACTACCAATAAGGATAAAACCTTTTAAAGCTCTAGAAATTAAAATTACACCAATTCCAATTAAACCAACACCAATCAATAATGGTAAAGCTTGAACCAATGTTAATGGATAAACAAATAATAAAATTGAAAATACCAGTAATATAATTCCGCTAATAAAGTCTCCACTAAGTAATGGCGCATTAAATACAATAGATGCAACAATAAGCAAAACGGCATTCAAAGCAAGATAAATACCAACCATATATCCTATTGCTTTATATAAATTTTCGTTGTTATTAAAACATATAGTTAAAATACCAAGGCAAATTAATAATGCTGCTTCAATATATTCAGCCCATTTCCATCTCTTAAAAATTTCTTTCATATCCCTAACCTCCAATTAATATTATAGATTAATATTTTTATAATGAAATCTACAATGTGTAGAATTGGCACTTAAAAATTAATCAAGCGACTCAACAGCCTTCAAAATTTTAAAATCATTAATTTTCTTTTTCATTTTTTCTAAAGTTTTATCTTGGATTTTTCTGCATTCACTAATTATAAAATCAACTGAATCTTGAATTGTTTGTGCCTTTTTAAGCATCTCTTCAATAGATTTATTAAGTGGAACAAATGATTTTACAAGAATATCATCTTTAAATTCTTCAAACATTTTAATTGCTTCTTCCTTATTTAATAAATCTTTTCTTTCGGTTGTTATGTAACTAGCATATTTCACAGATAATGATGCAAGTAAACTTAAGAAAACCATAAAATATTCTGGCCTAACAACATACATTTTTTCGAATTCATTCACTCTAATAACAGGAGCATCATTTACCGCTCTATCTCTTTCTAAATTGCTTACTAAAACTGCATAATCACATTTCTTTTTTCTTCGATCAGAATCAAGTTTTTTATAATGATCGCTATTTTTATTATTAGATGTGCTATTAGGATTTTTGTCTTTCATGTCCAAAAGAACAGATGTTAATAAAAATTCTTCTTTTTTACTTTCGTCAGTATAAATCTTAAAAATGAAATCGCCTTTAGTTTTCTTAGAATCTAATTCATCACCAACAGCAAGGTTATCTTTAATCCATTTGCAATTTTCAAAGCCATAAATTGCATGTTCTTGATATTGATTGTCACACCACTGTTCAAGATTTTCCCCTAAATCTTTGATTCCAGCCATTGATTTACTAAACATTAAAGAATTATTCCTTGACTCAAGTTCTTGAATTTTATCTTTAAATTCTTGTTCTTTGTTCTGAACCGCTTCGTTTATTTTAATATCAACTTTTCCTAATTCTAATTTTAGTTTATTAATTTCTTCATCTTTTGAAGACTTTACTTGACAAATTTCTTTTATTTTTTCTAATTCAAATTTAGATTGAGAAATCTTTGCTTCGTTTTCTAATGTTGATATTTTAGCTTCATATGAATTTTTAATTTGTTCTTTAGCAAGTAATAAATCGCTCTCTTTGCTACTTTTCATCTTTTCAATTTCAACATTCAAAGAATTTATTTTGTTTAATAATTCGCCTTTTTCTTTTTCATTTTCTTTATCTTTTTCAATCAAAAGTTTCTGAATTTCGAGTTTGTGTTTTGCATTTTGAGCATTTAATTCTTTTTCTAACATTGAACGATACTCATTGTCTTTTTCTTTATTAATTAATTCCTTAAGAAAGGAAATATCAACCTTATTTAATGTGGTTAAATTGATAATATCGCCTTTTTTGGCATCTTCCAATAATTCGATTTCATAGAAATTATTTACTTTGATTTTATCATTAATATTCATTTAGTTTTCCTCCCTATTTTTTCTTTTTTAGCTTCTCTAACCCTTTTATATATTGCATATGTTGCGCATTCTGGAGATACACAACAATTATTTTCAATTTCTTCTATAGACATAGTATTTGTCTCTTCTGGAGGTACAAGTATATATCCAGCCAAAGCATTTGCTTGCCATTCAGGATCCTTATAAGCTTCTGGTTTCTCCTCCGATTCTTTTGGGTGCCTTCCAGTTACAGTCATTAAAAAGAAATGACATAATTCATGTGTTAAAGTAAATCTACAACGAGGATCATCACAACACGCACCATCAAACTGCGACTCTTTGATGAATAACGTATTAGTTGAAAAATCATACTTTGCAAGCTCACCATCACTAAAAATTACGTTTTGGTCATCTAAAATTTGATACTCAAAGTCGAAAAAATTCTCATTATTCTGCATGTCTTCTAAAATATCGATTATCGGAAATTTTAAAGTTTTACACTTAAATAAATTTCTTATATTCTTTGCATACAATTTTAGTTGTTTAGAACTTGTGGGAGCGCAGAAATAGTAAGACACTTTATTTTTGCTCCTCCTCTTCCAATAATTTCTTTAATTTATCTAATGTATTAGGATCAATGTTTTTAATTGACCTTGCAAACATTAAAGAAACGTTTTGGTGTGCTTCGTCCATGCTTTCTAAACTTAACGAAACTTTCTGTTGGGTAATGTCAAAAGCATTCTGCAATTCGTTTGTTTCTTGAGCACTTAAATTATAAATATTTGAGATGTCCTCGACCCATTTAGCTGGAATGTTCTTCTTTCCAACTTCTACAGCACTGAGAAATGAAGTGCTAACATTAAGCTTTTGAGCCATATCTTTCATATTTTCAAAATGATCTAAACGAATATGGCGTAAAGCTTTCCCAAATTCTGTGTACATATGAGTCCCTCCTCTATAATAAGATAATACAACTTGTTTGTCAACCAAAAAGGTTGATAGATTTAACTAAAGATGTTTAAAAAATTTTCTACACAATTATTATACAAAAAACTTATTCTTTTTCTTTAAAAAGTTCTATTTTTTCAAACTCATTTTCTTCATTGTATTTATGTTTGTATTTTTTAATCATTCTTATCTTTGTTTTCGTAATCTTAAAATCATTATTTAATTGCAACAATTCATCATAAATTTTTTGCAACAAAATGTTTTGATTACTTTTATTTAGAAAACTAATTTCAACATCATTAAACATCTCAAAAGTAAAACCATCTAATGTAAAGCCATCAATAATTATTAAAATCATTTTTATATAAAACAAATATAGATTGGTAAAATTTCTATGATTTTTGCCCTTCTTATTCACAGATAATCCACTAAAAAAGTCCATATCTTTAATTGAATATCCATTAGGCAAACAAAAAACTAAGATAAAATTATTGATTATTGATTCGCTCTCATTATAAAAAGTTCTTTTCGAAATATTATCATTTTCATAATGTGCATAAAAATTTTCTAGAGAATCACTAATAAAATAATTTCGACAATCTAAATTAATATATGTGACCGAAAAATAATATGAAATTACTAGAAAATAAAAAGTAACTCTATTAAATTCATCATCAATATTTTCAACTGCAACCCCAAAACTATTAAGTGCACTTAAAACGTGTTTCTTTATTTTTCTAAAAGAAGCGAAACAATCTTCTTGGATGGTTCTAACCTTCCATCTATATTTAACATCAAATAACATAATTCTCCTCCCTACTATTAATAGGGGGGGAATTCAAAAAATTTTCAAAAAAATTTCAAAAATTAATCAATTACCTTTCTAACCAAAATATAGATGTCGTTATTTCGATCATAAACCAATTCACGACCATCCTTCATAAACTTAAAATAATCACGGACACTTTTAAGATAACGATAAAAAGAAATATCAGTAATCTTAAGTCTTTCAGTTATTGACTGTTTTCTCATGCGTCCCTGAACATTCAAGGTCTCCAACATGTAGAGTAATGCGATACTTTTTTTCATTTTTATTCCCCAATCTAAAAATTTATTTACAATTTATTTTTACTGAAATAAATATTTTTGTCTATTTTAATTTGCTTAATTTTTAAATATTTGCGGATATCTCTATCGTTTTTTGATATTTAAAAAATGTTATTCAATCTATATCAGTATTTTTATGTATTTTTGTTTCTTTTCATTTATAATCATTTCGTATGGAAAAAACTATTTATTTAATGCGTCATGGAAGAACCTTATTTAATATCTTAAAAATTGTTCAGGGATATGGTTCTGATAGCCCTTTAACAATAAAAGCTCGTAAAAAAGGGAAGATAATTTCTAAATATATCGCGAAAAATAATATTAAATTCGATAAAGTTTATGCAAGTGACACAATGCGTGCAACCAAAACCGCAAAAATAGTTACTAAAAACAAATATAAAGTTCATAAAGTTAGAGATTTAAGGGAACTTAAATTTGGAGATTTAGAAAAAACACATCAGCATTTATCATTTCAAACTATATTTGATACTCCAGGTTCTTTTGACGCTTTTAATGGAGAAACGCCAGAACAAGGAGCAAGAAGAATTCATGATTGCTTAATTTCATTAATCGAAAAAGAAGAAAATAAGCAAATCTTATGTGTTTCAAGTTCATGCGTAATGCTTAGTTTTCTTAAATATTATGCTAATGACCGATATAAAAAAATAAGAGAAATAAATCGCTTTTTAAATTACACCACGATAGTTTTATTTTATGAAAATGGTGAATTTAAAGTTAAAGATATAATTGAATTCTAGATTTATTATTAAATCTAATTTTTTGTTTTTGCAATTTATTACTAAAAAGTAAATTTTTATAATGATATAATATTTAGGATTTCTATTGAGGAAATTAATTTAATTAATGAAAGGAGTCTTACTCATGGAATACTCAGCTGAAATAAAACACATGTGTACCGTAAGAAACGGATGTGATGCTGGCGTTAGCCCTCTCCCAGAAGAAGGAAAATGGGTTAAAGTTAAAGAGATTAAAGATATCTCTGGATTAAGTCATGGTATTGGTTGGTGTGCTCCACAACAAGGTTGTGCAAAGCTCACTCTTAATGTCAAAGATGGAATTATTGAAGAAGCTTTAGTTGAAACTATCGGTTGTTCAGGAATGACTCATAGTGCTGCTATGGCTGTTGAAGTTTTACAAGGAAAAACCTTGCTTGAAGCTGTTAATAGTGATCTTGTTTGCGATGCAATTAACGTTGCTATGAGAGAAATTTTCAAACAATTTATGTATGGAAGAACTCAAACTGCTTTTAGTGAAAATGGTTTACCAGTCGGATCATCCCTTGATGATTTAGGTAAAAATTTAAGATCTCAAGTTGGAACTATGTTTGCAAGTAAAGTAAAAGGTCCACGTTATCTTGAAATGACCGATGGATATGTTTTACATGTTGGTCTTGATAAAAATGACGAAATTATTGGTTACCAATTTGTCAATTTAGGCAAAATGATGAAAGCCATTAGAGAAGGCGTTGATCCAAAAGAAGCTTATGAAAAAGCTATCGGAACCTATGGACGATATAAAGACGCAGTCAAAACTATCGATCCAAGAAAGGAATAATTATCATGGTTACATTTGAAAATTATGAACGTAGAAAAGATTCTATCGATGCATGTTTAAAAGCTAATGGAATTAAAGATTTAGAAGAATGTAGAGCAATGTGCCTTGAAAAAGGTGTTGATGTTGAAAAAATCGTTAAAGGTGTTCAACCAATTTGTTTTGATAACGCAGTTTGGGCTTATACATTAGGCTGCGCAATTGCTATCAAACGTAATATTAAAGAAGCTGAAAAAATTGCTGTCTGTATTGGAGAAGGTTTACAAGCTTTCACAGTTCCAGGCAGTGTCGCAAATATCCGTGAAGTTGGTTTAGGTCATGGAAACCTTGCGAGCATGCTTCTTGATGAAAAAACCACTTGTTTCTGCTTCTTAGCTGGTCACGAATCATTTGCTGCTGCAGAAGGTGCAATTGGTATTGCTTTAAATGCTAATAAAGTTAGAAAAAATCCTATTAACGTTATCTTAAATGGTTTAGGTAAAAACGCTGCATATGTCATCAGCCGTATTAATGGCTTTACCTATGTTCGTACCGAACTTGATAGACAAACAAATACTTTAAAAATACTTGATGAAATTAGATTCAGTGAAGGCGATCGCGGAAACATTCGTTGCTATGGATCTGATGATGCAACCGAAGGTGTTGAAATCATGAAACATGAAAACGTTGGCGTTTCAATTACTGGAAACTCAACCAACCCAACTCGTTTCCAACACATTGTTGCTGGTCAATATAAAAACTGGTGCTGGAACCACGGAAAGAAATACTTCAGTGTTGCTAGTGGTGGCGGTACTGGTCGTACTTTACACCCAGATAATATGGCTGCTGGTCCATCAAGTTATGGTTTAACAGACAATATGGGTCGTATGCATGCTGATGCCCAATTTGCAGGTAGCTCAAGTGTTCCTGCCCACGTTGAGATGATGGGTTTAATTGGCATGGGAAACAACCCTATGGTTGGTGCTAGTGTTGCTTGTTCTGTTGCAGTTTACGAAGCATTAAAGTAACTCCTTAATTCTTTATATGTAAAGTATCTTGAGTCAATCAAGGTACTTTTATTTTGTAAAAAACATACGGTTCTTGGCTCTTTTTGTATTTTGTCATTTATGAAAAGGAAATATATATGATTGGGTCCATTGTTTGTCATTAATGGTGTATAAAAAAACACATAAATTTGTATGTGCTTTTTTAAAAAATTCTATATACGTTTCGGCCTCATTTTAAAATTTGGCACAATAATATGCTCTTATTAAGCTATACATATATTCAACATCTTTTGTGCCAGCTGTTTCATAACTTGAATGCATTGCAAGTTGTGCACAACCTATATCGCAAGTCCTAATTCCTACTTGGGAATTACTCAAAGTTCCCAATGTTGAACCACCTTTAATATCGCTTCTATTATAGAAAATTTGGAATGGGATTTCATTATCTCTACAAAGCTTAATGATAGGGGCAGTAGTAGCTGAATCACTCATATAAGCCATGTTACTATTAAACTTAATAATTGGGCCTTTATTTAAATAAACCAAATTGTTTGAGTCACTTAATTCAGGATGATTTGGATGAACTGCATGACCATTATCGACTGATAAATTGAAAGATCTAGCCATTGCTGAAATAAATTCATTTTCGCTAAAGCCTAAAGAATTTGATATACGTTTTAAAGTGTTTTTTAAGAAGTCCCCATCTGCGCCTGAATATGTTCTACTGCCAACTTCTTCATTATTGAAAGCGGCAAAAATAGAAATGTTATCATTATTACTATCTAAAAATCCTCTTAAGCTTAAGTAAGCACTTTCTAAATTATCTATTCTAGGAGACATAACAAAATCGTCATTTAGACCTCCGACATAACTTTTTGTGAAATTATAGGTATTTAATTCATATGTGACTATATTATTTTCTTCAATATGCAAGTATGAACTTAAAATTTTCAAGATTGAATTTTCATTGTCTCCAAGCGAGATAATAGGTTTTAAATCAATTTCTTCGTTATATGCAAATCCATTATTAATTTCCCTATTAAAATGGATACAAACATTTGGAATAATTAACAAAGGTTTTTCAAAATCAACAAATTTAGTTTCAAGTTTACCTTCATTTTCTACAATAACTCTACCAGCAATTGAAAGAGGTCGATCAACCCAACTTGATACAATCATTCCTCCGTATTTTTCAACGCTTAATTTGTGATACCCATTCGACACAACATCTTTTTCCATCTTTAATTTTAAGCATGGCGAATCTAAATGTGATGATGCAATCGAATAATTATAGTCTTTAATGCTATAAGGTATTTTAAATGCAATAACTCCACTATCATTTCTAATCATGAAATAATTTTTTCCATATTCTAATGTGAAATTTTCTTTTTCGTCTAATTCAATAAAGCCATTCGCTTTTAAAATTTCTCTTATATTGTTTGCTGCGTTAAATTCGCTATGTGTATGATTTAAAAAATCTAATAATCCTTCAAGAATGTAATTCATAACCTATCCTTTCTTTTTTTAACCCTAATAGTGTATCACAATTCAAAAAATATTAATAAGCCACTATTTAAATAGATTTACGATTATTAAAATCCAATTCCAATTTATTAAGTCATTTAAAAAATTAAACAAAAAAGGTATTTTTTTACTGATTTTTATAGAAAGAACCGATGCAATCATATATAATCTATAAATAGATTATAGGAGTTACTATGGAAGATAAGGTACGGGTAATTGAGCTTAAAGAAAGCGTTTTTAAGAATAACGATGAAAAAGCTAACGAATTAAGAAAAGAACTCAAAGAAAATGGTGTATTTTTACTTAATTTAATGTCAAGCCCAGGAAGCGGAAAGACAACCACTTTAACAAAACTCATCAATCGGATAAAAGGTGATTTCAAGATTGGTGTTATGGAAGCCGATATTGATGGCGACATCGATACTAGCGACATAATCAAAAATACTGGTGTAAGTGCTATCCAACTTCACACTGGTGGGATGTGCCATTTAGATGCAGGCATGACAAAGCAAGGATTAGATAGTTTAGAAAGATTAAAAGATTTTGATTTAATTTTTCTAGAAAATGTAGGAAATCTTGTTTGCCCAGCGGAGTTTGATACAGGGGCTTCAAAAAGTGCCGTTATACTCTCAGTTCCAGAAGGCGATGATAAACCACTCAAATATCCACTTATGTTCGAAAAAGTTGATTTAGTCATAATCAACAAAATAGATGTTAAAGATTATTTCGATTTTGATTTTAAACAATGCGAAAATTGGATTAGAATGAGAAATAAAAATTGCAAGATAATAAAAATATCTGCAAAAACTGAAGAAGGATTAGATGAATTGGCTGAATTTATTAAAAGTGAAGTTAACACTTGGAAAGGAAAAGAATAATTATGCCAGAACAAAATAAAAATGAAGGTTTAGTTTCAAAATATCAAGGCGAAGCAAATCCTGATGAGGAGATTTTAAAGTTAGGTAGAAAAATTACTGATGTTGTTGCTCACAAACTTAAAGGTGTCACAAGTAATGACCCAGAATATTGGGGATTAAGAGAAGTTCTTACTCATGAAGAAGCTGTTGTTTTAAATAAAATGAAATTAAGAAAGTTCTATACAATGGATCAACTTATCGAAATGAATCCAGATATTGAACCAGCCGAACTTCAAAAAATGTATGACACTATGGCTGTCAAAGGAATCATTGAATATGATTATGGCGATTATTATGACGATAACGGACCAATTAAAGATGCTCCAAAAACAAAACGTTATAAACTTTCATTCTTTGTTCCAGGTTCTGCTGAACTTTTCAATTCAACCTATCAACAAATTGATGAAAAGCCACCAGTTGCATCTTTCTTTGAAAGAATGACATTTATTCCACTTGCTGGTGTTACTGAAATGGTACCTCCAGGTGGCGACGGAATTGGTATGCACGTTATCCCTGTTGAAAAAGCAGTTGAATTCAATAATGAAGCTATTAAATTAGAAAAAATTTCATATTGGTTAAAGAAATATAGTGGTCACCTCAGTGCAGGAACTTGTTCTTGTAGACTTTCAAGAGCTAAATTAGGCGATGGTTGCGCAGATGATGGTCACGATTGGTGTATTCAAGTTGGCGATATGGCTGACTATTGCGTTGAAACAGGTAGATCACATTATATTACTCATGAAGAAGCTTTAAGAATTTTAAAACGATCTGAAGAAAATGGTTTCGTCCATCAAATTACTAACATCGATGGACCAGACAAAATTTTTGATATTTGTAACTGCGATGTAAAGATTTGTAATGCTTTAAGAACAAGCATGCTCTTTAACACTCCAAACCTTTCAAGAAGTGCATATACTGCAAAAGTTGATCCAGCAAAGTGTGTTGCTTGTGGATTATGTGTTGAATATTGTCCAGGTGGTGCTGTTAAACTTGGTCAAAAATTATGTAGAAAAGATGGTACTGCTCAAGTCTATCCAAAAGCACCTTTACCAGATAATTTAAAATGGGGCAAATATGCTTGGGATGAAAATTATAGAGATACTGCTAGAATGTCTAATACTTATAAAACTGGTAGTGCTCCATGTAAAGCTGCTTGTCCAGCTCACGTTCCAGTTCAAGCTTATTTAAAGAAAGCCCACGAAGGTAAATTTGCTGAAGCATTAGAATTAATTAAAACTGCAAACCCATTCCCAGCAGTTTGCGGACGTGTTTGTAATAAACGTTGCGAAGAAGAATGTACTCGTGGCGATATTGATAAGGCAGTTTCAATTGATGCTGTTAAGAAATTTATTGCTGATAAAGATATCAGTTCAAAAACAAGAGTAATTCCTCAAAAAGTAATGCCAACGTGTAACGATGAAGGATTCAGTGAAAAGATTGCTATCATTGGTGCAGGTCCAGCCGGTTTAAGTGCAGCTTATTTCTTAGCATTACTTGGTTATAAACCAACAGTCTTTGAAAAGAATGCAAGACCTGGTGGTATGATGGTTTATGGTATTCCTACCTATAAATTAGAAAAAGATGTTATTGATGCTGAAATCGAAGTTATTAAAGAACTCGGCGTTGAAATTAAATGCAATACTGAAGTCGGTAAAGATGTCACAATTGATGAACTCAAAAAACAAGGATACAAAGCCTTCTATATCGCAATTGGTTGTCAAGGTGGAAAACGTCCAGGAGTTTTAAATGATACTGCTAATAACACATTTATTGCTGTCGATTATTTAAGACATTCATTTGAACATCAAGACGAAAAATTTGATGGTGACGTAGTTGTTGTTGGTGGCGGAAACGTTGCTGTTGATTGTGCAAGAACCGCTCAAAGACTTGGAGCAAAAGCTGTTACTATGGTTTCGCTTGAAACTAGAGATATTATGCCAGCAAGCAAAGAAGAAATTGAAGAAACTCTCGAAGAAGGAATCAATATCTTAAATGCTTATGGTCCAAAGGAACTTAAAGTTGATGAAAACAATAACGTTACTGCTGTTGTCTTCAAAAAATGTACAAAATTATATGATGAAAATCATAAATTCAGTCCTGAATATGATGATAACGATACAGTTACTGTTCCTGCAAGCAAAGTTATCTTTGCAATTGGTCAAACAGTAGTTTGGGGAGACTTATTAAAAGGAACCAAAGTTGAATTTACACATGGCGTATATCCAAAAGCAGATAGTTTAACATTCCAAACTGCTGATCCAGATATTTATGTCGGTGGCGATGTTTATACCGGTCCAAAATTTGTTATTGATGCAATTGCTCAAGGACATTTCGTTGCTGAATCATTACATAGACACGTCCATGCTGCTGAAGGTGCACACCCAACAATTGGTTTAGAAAGACACAATTTCACAGCATTCGATAAGAAAGATGTTCAATATCCTCAAGGTTATGATAATGCCGGAAGACAAGAAGCAGGAATGAATGAAAAGATTGACTATAAACATTCATTTAAAGATGCTCACTTAACATTGACTGAAGAACAAGTTAAGATTGAAACAGGAAGATGCTTAAGTTGCGGTGCTTCTGTTGTTGATCCAAATAAGTGTATCGGTTGTGGTATTTGTACAACAAAATGTAAATTTGATGCAATCCACTTATTTAGAGATCACCCAGAAATGAGTACAATGACTATCGCTGAAGATAAAGTTGGCGGATTATTAAAATATAGTTTAAAACGTGGTATTAAGATTCTCCTTCATAGTGGAAGCAAAGAAGCTAAAGAAATGAAGAAACGTAGAAAAGAATTTAACAAAAATAAAGAATTCTTAGAAAAGAATCCAAATACTGGCAATTCAAACAATGCATGAGTTAGGGATTGTATTTTACGTCATTGATTCAGTTGAAAAAACTTGCAAAGAAAATAACGTAAAAGAAGTTAAAAGTGTAACCTTAGAAGTTGGTGAAGTCTCCACTATTGTTCCATCATACTTTGAAGATTGTTTCAAATGGGCAATTAAAAAGACTGAATACATGAAAAATTGTAAACTTAACTTAATTACTATTAAGGCTTTAACTTATTGCAAAAACTGCAAAAAGACATATGATACTGTAACCCATGGTCGTCAATGTCCTCATTGTGGATCTTATGACACTTATCTTGTTACAGGTGATCAATGTAATATAAAAGATATTGAGGTTGTATAAAACATTTAAATGCACATATGAAACATCAAGTCTCATATGTGCATTTTTTTAAAATTTCATATACGCTTCCACCTCAATTCAAAAAAACTCATCCGTTTTCGCGCGAATGAGTTATCATTTTTTTGGTCTATTTTTATAAAATTAAACACCAGAATACGAAGAGAACCCACCATCAATTGGTAAAACAACACCAGTTATAAATGACGCGGCATTTTCACTCAATAAAAACAAAACTGGACCTAATAATTCCTCTGGTTCACCAAATCTACCCATTGGTGTTGCAGCAATTATTTTCCCAGTTCTAGCAGTTGGAGTTCCATCATCATTCCACAATAAAGCTTTATTTTGTGCAGTTGAGAAAAACCCAGGAGCAATAGCATTTACCCTAATTCCGACTTTTGAAAAATGAACAGCAAGCCATTTTGTAAAATTGCTAACTGCCGCTTTTGCACCACTATATGCTGGAATTTTCGTTAATGGCGTGAAAGCGTTCATACTTGAAATGTTTAAAATAGAACATCCCTTCTTACCAATCATATCTTTTGAAAATTCCTGGGTTGGAAGCAATGTTCCTAAAATATTTAAATTAAAAACAAACTCAAATCCAGATGGATCTAAATCAAAGAATGATTTTGTTTCGCTATCTAAATCTCCATATTCAAAATATTCTTTATCAGTTGTCGCTTTAGGATTATTTCCACCAGCACCATTTAAAAGAATATCACATGAACCTAAATCTTTTAAAACTTCTTCATGACACTTTTTTAAACTATTTTTATCTAATACATTTGCTTCATAACCAAATGCAATTCCACCATCTTTTCTTATCTCTTCTGCAAATTTATCAGCAAATTCCTTATGCAAATCTAATAAAGCAATTTTTGCTCCAGCACTAGCCAATGCTTTTGACATCATTGAACAAAGCACACCACCTGCACCAGTTACAACAATAACTTTATCTTTTAAGTCATTTACTTCTAATGGTAATTTCATTTTTACTTATTCTCCTTTTCAATAGCTTCAAATAAACCACATAAATATGCAGCACCTAAAGCCCTATCATATAAACCATATCCTGGTTTTGCTTCTTCTCCCCAAATATTGCGACCATGATCAGGCCTTACATAACCATCGAATCCATTTTCAACTAATTGTTTAACAATTTGATAAACATCAACATTTCCACAAGATGTTTGATGCCCATTTTCGTAAAAATCCGTTTCATTGACAAACTTTAGTTGTCTTAAATGAGCAAAATATATTCGTTTTGCATATTTTTTTGCCATTTCTGGTAAATCATTAAATCGCCCAGCGCCTAAAGAACCTGTGCAAAAAGTTATGCCATTATGATGATTTGGAACAGCTTTAAATAACTTATCATAATCGCTTTCTCTTCCAACAATTCTTGGTAATCCAAATATATCCCATGGAGGATCATCTGGATGAATTGCCATATTAATGTTTGCTTCATCGCAAGCAGGCATAATCGCATTCAAAAAATAAACTAAATTCTCGAATAACTGTTCGTGAGTCATCTCTTCATATTCCTTGAGCAAACCATTCAATTCTTCACTTGAATAACTTTCATCCCAACCAGGCAATCTTAGACTATGCTTATCAAGCTTGCTAAAATCGGCTTCACTGTAAGAAAGGGAATTAGATCCATCTTCATGTTTAAAATGTAAATTTGTTCTAAACCAATCAAATACTGGCATAAAATTGTAACAAATACATTTAACACCATATTTACCAAGCAATAATATATTCTTTTTATAATTTTCTATATATTTATCTCTTGTAGGTTTTCCAAGTTTAATATCTTCATGTACTGGAACAGATTCTATTACTTCCATTTCTAAACCAGCAGCATCACATAATTCTTTTAAATGTTTCACACTTTCTTCAGGCCAAGCTTCACCAACTGGAACATCATAAACAGCAGTAACTACACCACTCATCCCTTGAATTTGCTTAATATAATTTAATGGTATACAATCATTTTCTCCATACCATCTAAATGTCATTTTCATTTTTTTGGTGCTCCTTTCAAGTTTTCACAAGTGAAATAATATTCATCTCAACAAGAACAAATCATTCGCGAACATGAAATTGCCACGAATGATTTAACTTTTTCTCTTTTAATTATTATACTTTTTAAGGCTTATTTATTAAATATTTTGTATAACTTCCAAGTAAATATGGATTAATGAATTCAAAATAAAAGTGTAGATTTGGCCTACACTTTCTCATATTTGAATACTAAAAAATCATTTATGACTTTCAAAATATTTTATTTAATTTTTTGGCCATAATATGCGTTTTTGCCATGTTTTCGATTAAAATGTTTATCCGCAATATGCTTTGGTAGTTGTTCATTACAACCTAAAGTTTCAGTTAAATATGCAATTTTTGCTACTTCCTCTAAAACTGTCGCATGGTAAACAGCCTCATTAGCATCCTTACCCCACGCAAATACACCATGATTTTTTACAAGGCAACCTGGCAACGAGACAACATCTTTATTTTTAAATGTTTCATTTATGACTTTCCCTGTATTTTTTTCATATTCATCCATTTCGTTTTCATTTAATGAGCGGGTGCATGGAATATCTCCATAAAAATAATCTGCATGAGTAGTTCCATATTCTTTTATGTCTTTGCCAGTTTGAGCAAATGCTGTAGCAAAAGTAGAGTGTGTATGAACAATTCCTCCAATTTCCTTATGTTTTTTATATAACTCTAAGTGTGTTGGAGTGTCACTAGATGGATTTAAATTACCTTCAATTATATTTCCTTCAAGATCAACAACAACCATATCTGAAGGTTTCATTTCATCATATTTAACGCCACTAGGTTTTATAACAACATAACCACTTTTGTGATCTATTGCACTTACATTGCCCCACGTAAAAAGTACAAGCTTATTTTTAACTAGATCAAGATTAGCCTTAAAAACCTGTTCCTTTAATTCTTCTAACATTTTGTTGCCTCCGAAGCTTTTTGTTCAACTTCAAGATATTTTCTGTAATTTTTCAAGAAATTTTGGCATTTCTTTTTATCTTCTTCATTAGCCATTATGGTAACTTTCTTCGAATTTTTAAAAGTATCTTTTAAATAGTCATTTAAGGTTTTGTTGGTATGAAATAAATATCTTGCAAGAAGTGCAATCCCCCAAGCTCCACCTTCTCCAGCATTATTCATAATTGTAACAGGCGCATTTAAAACAGCGCTTGTTGCAATTTGACCTATTTTATCAGTCTTATAAAAACCACCATGACCAGTTACACTATCAATCTTCACATTTTCATCTTTTAATATATCCATGCCTAATGAAAGTGTGCTAATTGCAGAATAAATTTGCATCTGCATAAAATTAGCAAGAGTGAGTTTTCCATCTTGTGGTCTAACAATTAATGGTGCGCCATAATTTGTGTGAGCGATTGGCTCACCTGCAAGATAATTATATCCAACAAGATTTCCAACATTTTCATCGCTTTCTAAAGATTTCTTAAAAAGCTTTGTATATAATTCATTTTTGTCGATTTTTGTATCAAACAAATTTAAAACTTCATCAAATAAATTAACCCATTCATTAATTTCTGTTGTGCAATTATTTGTATGAACTAAAGCGGCTGGATGACCATCAGGAGTTGCTATGATATCAATTTCTTTATAATAATTTTTAAGTGGTTTTTCTAGTACTATTGTCATATTCGCTGCAGTTCCTGAAGATACATTTGCCGTCCTTGGAAGAACACTATTAGTTGCAATCATACCAGTTCCCATATCTCCTTCTGGAGGGCAAAGTAAAGCTCCTGGTTTTAAAGCACCTGAAGGGTCGAGGTATTTTGCTCCTTCTTCAGTTAATGTTCCTGCGTTTTCTCCAGCAAATAAGACTGTTGGTAAAAGCTTTTCTATATCGCATCCTGCAAGTTCATTATATTTTTTAGCTCTTTCATGGTCCCAGCTATTATTTAAAAGCGGAAACATTCCACTTGCATCATCAGCACCAAGTACATTTTCGCCAGTCAATAAAAAATGCACATATCCAGCCAACGTTTGAAGATGACAAACACTTCCCACTGATTTTTCTTTATTCAAAACTGCTTGATAATAATGTGTTGCAGACCAACGTTGTGGAAAATTAAATTTCAATTCTTTTGTTAAAATATCTTGTGCTTCAGATGTAGTTGTATCTCTCCAAGTCCTAAAAGGTTCAAGTAAATTCCAATTTTCATCAAAAGCAAGGTAACCATGCATCATTGCAGAAATGCCGATTGCATCAAGTTTTTCAATTGGTTTTCCATATTTTTTTATTAACTCTTTATAACTAGATTGAATGCCAATTTTTACATTTTCTAAAGAATATGACCAATGTCCATCAACAAGTTCGTTTTCCCACTCATACGCTCCTGTTGTTAGAACACTTCCTTCATCATCTATTAAAACAGATTTAATTCTTGTTGATCCAAGCTCAATTCCTAAAATTAATTTACTCATTGAAAGGATTCTCCGTTTTATATAAATCGTTTTCTTTTTTGTTATATCCAATTTTCTCAACACCTAAATATTTAAATACTTCAAATGTTGATTTTGCATAATGACCAAACATAACTGCACCATGATGAGGGAAACCATTTTCAATTAAAACATGTCTATAAAATCTACCCATTTCTTTAATTGCAAAAACACCTATACCACCAAAACTATGTGTAGCAACAGGAAGAATCTCGCCTTCAGCAACATAAGCCAATAAATGATTATCAGCTGTAGATTGTAAACGATAGAAAGTTATATCACTTGGTTTTAAATCTCCTTCTAAAGTACCGTTTGTAACTTCGATTGGTAAACTTCTTGCCATAATTTTTTGGTATTTCATTTCAGGATGACAGAGTCTTGATGAGCAAGTATTCCCACAATGGAATCCCATAAATGTATCATTAAATTTATAATTAAACTTCCCTTTTATATCGTTATCATACATTTCTTTTGGAACGGTATTATTTATGTCAAGCAAGGTAACACTATCTCCAGATATACAAGTTCCAATATATTCAGATAAAACACCATAAATATCAACTTCGCAAGAAACTGGAATACCTCTACCTGTTAAACGACTATTTACATAACATGGAACAAATCCAAATTGGGTTTGAAAAGCCGGCCAACATTTTCCAGCAATTGCAACATATTTTTTGCTACCTTTATGATTTTCAATCCAATCCAATAAAGTTATTTCGTATTGAGCAAGTTTTTCTAATATTTCAGGTTTCTTATTTCCATCACCAAGCTCTTTTTTCATGTCCAAAACAACATCTTGAATACGTGAATCTCCTTCATGTTTTTTAAAACTTTCAAAAAGATCTAATTCACTATTTTCTTCTATTTCGACACCAATATTATAAAGTTGCTTAATAGGAGCATTACATGCAAAGAAATTTTGAGGACGTGGTCCAAATGATATTATTTTTAAATCTTTAAGTCCAACTAAAGCTCTCGCAATTGGAACAAAATCATGAATGAGTTTAGCACAATATTTTGCATCCCCGATAGGATATTCAGGAATATATGCCTTAATATTTCTTAGTTTTAAATTATAACTGGCATTAAGCATTCCACAATATGCATCACCTCTATCACTTGATAAAACACCTATATTTTCTTCAGATGCTGCGCAAAACATAACGGGATTACCAGTTTCTTTTTGCCATTTTTCAGCAAGCATTGTCTCAGATATTTCAGGTCCAAAATTTCCAAGATAGACGCAAAGCGCATTGCATTCTGCTTTTTTCACATCCTCCAATGCACTAAGCATATGTAATTCACTTTCTACTATGCAAACAGGACATTCGTATATAGACTTTTCTCCAAACTCTTTTTTGTATGCATCAATTAATGCTTTTCTTCGACTAACAGATAAACTTTCAGGAAAACAATCCCTTGATACAGCTACTACACCAACTTTAATAATAGGTACATTATTCATACCATCCCTCCATAATTATTTATTTGAAAGCTCTTTAGTATTTTACCATTATTTGATTTTTTTACATTACCATTTATAAAACAGAATTTTATTTTAAAACTTCAAATTGATAGCAAAAACTATGGTTTTTGTTTTACAGATAATTCTTATTTAACTTGAAAAATAACGAAAATGATTTTTCTTGTCAGAAATAAACGAATGTACATGAAATTTATTCCTTTCGAAAATTCTTAAAATATCGATCACATCAATACTTAACGGATTATTTTCTTATTTAACTTCCAAAACTTTAATGATAAAAAAATGACAACATATCTTACTTAAATCTTGCTTAAAATGTTACTTAATTCTTTTTGTGTTTAGTAGGCATAATTATTCCAAATTAATTTTAAAAAGTTTCAACAATTCTTTCCTTTTATCTTGACCTAATAAAAAAGTATCAATTAACCACCCCTGTTCTATATTCCAATTCTTTAATGCTCTATAATAAAAGATCTTTATATCATCAGTAATAAGAATAGGAGCATAATTATATTTTAAAAATTCTTTAACATGATTAATCTCCCTACACGCACATTACCATCTTGAAAAGGGTGTATTGCTTCAAAATCATGATAAAATTTAATAATATCTTCAATTGTTACTTCTTTTTAGTATTGGTATGTCTAATTTCTCTATTAGGTTTTGTACATCAAGAGGAATCATCCATGTTTTACCGTTCAATATTGCTCCAAGTATTCTTCCCTTATTGCAATAATCTCTTATGCTTCTTTCAGAAATGTTCCATTTTAACGCTAATTCTTTAACTGTTTTATAATTCATTCATTTTCACCATTATTTTTATAGCATGTTATCGGCAAAATATAAATTGTAACTAAATAAAGAATAATGCCTATATTTTGCCGATAAATTATTTTTTATAGATTATCTTAATATTTAATAGTTACTTTAATTTTAACAACACAACAGTCTCTACATACATTAAGATCTAAACTTTTTACCTTCTTCATCAGTAACGACCTATCAATTGGCATCATTTTCTCAAAACATGTAGATTCCTAGTTAAGTAGGTAATCCACCGCATTGAATTTGAAGACATTATTGGTATAAAAGCATTTATATTTAAATACAAGCAACCTTCATCTAATTGATTTTTAATATCATAAATGCAATCATACGTATAAGGAGGAAAAACAAGCATGATAGATAATGATTTATATGAATCGATAGCCAAATTAATAAACAAAGCACGAGAAACCATTAAAACTACAGTAAATTTATCAATGGTCTACACTTATTACGAAATAGGTAAAAGGATTTTCTTACAAGAGCAAAACGGAAATAAACGAGCTGATTATGGTCGTTCTATATTGAAAAATCTTGCAGAGAAACTTACTCTTAATTTTGGAAAAGGATTTTCTGAGGATAATTTAAAACTAATGAGAAGGTTTTATGTTGTTTATAAGGATGACAAGATTGGGGAACCACTGGTTACCGAATTAAATAATTATCCCTTAACAAGCGATGGGAGAATTTTTTTCTTATCATGGGCGTTGTACTTAAAACTTATTAGAATTGAAAATAATGATGAGCGACATTTCTACGAAATTGAAGCTTACAGAAACAATTGGAGTAAAAGGGAACTGTCAAGACAATTTGATTCAGCATTATATGAGCGACTATCTCTAAGCAAAAATAAAGATGAAGTAAAAGCATTATCAAAGAAAGGACAAATAATTGAAAAACCAACGGACGCTATTAAAGACCCATATGTTTTAGAATTTTTGCAACTTGAGGATAAACCATCATATTCAGAATACGATTTGGAAACAGGCTTAATTAATGAACTTCAAAAATTCTTATTAGAACTTGGTAAGGGTTTTACTTTCGTAGAAAGGCAAAAAAGAATAACATTCGGAGAGCAACAGTTTAGAATTGATTTAGTTTTTTATAATCGATTACTTCGCTGCTTTGTACTATTTGATCTAAAGATAGGAGAGTTAAAGCACCAAGATATTGGACAGATGCAAATGTATGTTAATTATTTTGATAGAAAAGTTAAACTAGATGAGGAAAATAAAACAATTGGCATCTTATTATGTAAAGACAAAAATGATTCTTTGGTTGAAATGACCATTCCAGAAAATAATGACCAGATATATGCAAGTAAATATATGACCACCCTTCCTTCTAAAGAAGAACTCAAGAAATTGTTGGAGAACAAATAATATAGACACAAAAGATATAACCGACGCTTTTGTGTTAAAAAAGGCAAGAACAATGTTACACATCCAAAGAGATTTAACTAAAATTGTGGTCTACAGCAATCTACTGTTTCTCATTTTGAAAAAATTGTAAATAATCCAACAACTTCACACCTCATCAAAAATTTTAGCTCTTTAAAACTAAAAATGAAAATTGCTGAAATACAATTTAATGCAGCAAATTCCAATCACTAAAAAATATTATAGGTCTCAAGATATCTTCTAATTATGGTTCAAATTCGTTTTGTCTATTTTCCCTAATTTTTGCTTTAACAACACAACAGTCTCGACATGTGCTGTAAATGGAAACATATCTACAGGTTGAACACTTAATATTTCATATTTTTTACTTAGAAATTCAAGGTCTCTTGCAAGAGTTGAAGGATTACATGATACATAAACCACTCGTGATGGCGATAAAGTCATAAGTGAACTCAAAAAAACTTCATCGCTTCCTTTTCTTGGTGGATCCATTATAACCACATCAATGTGTTGCTTTTTTGAAGCTAAATCTAGCATATATTTGCTTGCATCAGCACATACAAAATCTACATTTTCTATTTTATTTGCTTTTGCATTATTTTTTGCATCAATTATTGCCTCTTTAACAATTTCAACACCAAGAACTTTTTCGGCTGATTTACTTGCAACTAACCCGATTGTACCTATTCCACAATAAGCGTCAAAAACAATATCATTTTTCGTAATTTTTGCATTTTCAATCGCTAAATGATATAGTTTTTCACATTGCGTAGGATTTATTTGATAAAACGATTTTGGCGAAATTCTAAATGAAAGATCACATAATTTATCGATAATAAATCCACTACCATATAAGACAATATCTTTCTCTCCCAAAATAACATCTGTTTTTCTTTTATTAACATTTAATACAATTGTAGTAATTTCAGGACACTCTTTAACTAAATCTTTAACAAAATTATTTCTTCCAGGGAATAATTCGTTATTCATCACTAAAACAACCATCACTTCGCTTTTATAATAAGATGTTTTGATTAAAACGTGTCTTAAATCTCCGCTTAATCTATCTTCATCATATGGTTTTAACTTATATTTTGGCATCAATTCCTCTACGCATTTTAAAATATTTTTGCTTCTTATATCTTCAATTTTGCAATCTTCAATAGGAATTATTTCATGACTATTTTCTCTATAAAAACCATATACAATATGGCCTCTTTTATCATAACCAAAAGGAACTTGGATTTTATTTCGATAATTATATGGATTATCCATACCAAGGCAATCGTTAACTTTTGTTTTGATATGGCCAATTCTTAATAAAGATTCTTCTACTTTATGTTTTTTATATCTTAATTGTTCTTCATAACTTAATTGTTGAAATTGACATCCACCACAAGCAGTGCATACTTTACATTTTGGTTGAATTCTATAAGGCGAAATTTTATTTAATTTCTTTATTTTTCCATAATAAACTTGTGCTCTTTTATATTGAACTTCAATCTCTGCTTCTTCACCAATAAAAAGACCATCAACAAAGATAATTTTATCGTCTTTTTTAATTATCCCTTTTCCTTCGCTTGATAAATCCATGCAGGTTCCGTATATGTTTTCTTTTTTAAATTTGTTTTTCATCTTTAATATTATGATGGTTTTATATTTTGTTTTCTATAAAAAAATTGCGTCTTTATTGACGCAATTTTTAATATTTAAGTTGCTTTAATTAGTCATTGAAGAATCTTCTAACTAAATCTTTTGAATATTCGCAAGTTTCTTCCATATCACCGAAAGCCATAACTTCACCTGCGAAATATGTATTATTCTTCCCTTGTAAAGCTTCAACTTTTTCATACCAACCATCAGCATAGTCTTTACTATTAACATGTGGGAAGTAATACCAATCATCAATTCTTCTAGTTCCTGCAACTTTTAATCCTGAAATTCCAAGATCTTCTAAAGTTGTATCTCTTGCTTTTTCAAATGGAACATCTTCATTACCCAAGTGATTTCTTAAAGTAAATGTAACAACTGGTTGTTCTTTAATATCACTATTATCCCATCTATGATAGAAAACCATTAAATGACCAACAGTTTCAGGAGTCATATTATCAAAATAGTAGTAAGAAATTTCAGGAGTTGGTTCAACATCAACTGCCATAGTGAAATATTCTTTATGAACAATCTTTGAGAATAATTCTTTTTCTTCTACGCTTGGATCACCATATTTAGCAAACAATTCAAGTGGAGTGCAAATAATTAATTTATCAAACTCTTCTACTTTTCCGTTTACAGTAACATAGACTTTACCATCTTTTCTTTCTACTTTTGTGACTTCACTATTAAGTAATGCTGGATGTTTTAAATGATTATTAACACCTCTCCAAATACTTTCTGTTCCATCATACCATGTCCATAATTTACCAGTTTTTAAGAATTGTCTTACTGTAAAATAGTCCAAATATTTAACAACATAAGCTGCTGGAATTTCATCAAAATATCCATAACCGAATGATGTGAAAGGTCCCTTCCAAACAAGTTCCGCATCTTCACAATGATTTAATTTTAAGAAATCCTTAAATGGCATTGATAAATCTTTTAGATTTGGGTTGGTTCCTTTAACATATTTTAAACCAGCATTTGCAACAGTTGGTTGATCTGGTTGTAAGCCATCATATTCACCCTTTGAAACACCTCTATGACCATTTAAATCATAACCGTGATATTTCTTGGCTAATAATTTACCAAGTTTTTTCATCTTTAAAACTTTCTTTAAAAGAGCAAGTTTTGATGATTTCATATCAGTTCCATCAACATTTTTGAAAACTCTACCCATTTTTGGTCCGGTTTCGTGTGTGGTTCCACCAAAGACTTCACATTCATGAACAGCATAATAAGTATCGCATCCCATAACAGCACCCATTTCAAATGAACGTTCAACTTCTTTGCCATTTGCATCAATAACCTTCATCATTGGAGACAAGCATTTACCACCAACTCTATTGTCTCTTTCATAAACAACATAATTTTCGTAGCCATTCTTCTCTAAGTACATAGCTGTACTCATACCAGCTGGTCCGCCACCGATAATACAAATTCTTACGTCCTTTTTGCTTTTTTTCATAAAAAATTGCCTCTCTTACAAAAATAATACTCCTTGCTTGTTGATTTGCAATATAATTCAGTATTAAAATACCCAATTATCATTTTCTGATGAACCCATGCATTTTAAACCATTTATGAAACTCATTTTTCTTAAATAAATCATATATGATTCAAATAAATCACATATGAAATCCAGTGGGGTTTTGACGTTAAATTTTAAAAAAGTCACTCTTTCAAGTGGCTCATAGATTATTTATTTGTCATTAATGAAGCAACATATTTAACTTCTTCATCAACTTTTAATCTTGGGAATAAATTTTCTCCTTTTGTTACTTTGTTACCATCAAGAACATGTTCATTATAAATATTATTATATTCTCTTTGACCTTCACTCAGTCCTAATTGATTATAAAGTTCTTTTGATTTAGTAACCAAAACAGGTTCTAATAATTTTCCTCCAACAAATAAGGTATAAATCAAATGCGACATGACACTTTCAAGATTGGCTTTTTTGCTCTCATCTTTTGCCAAATTCCAAGGCGCAGTTTCTTCAATATATTTATTAGCTTTATCTAAAAGTTCCATAACCTTTATATAAGCTTCGGTAATCTTTAAATCATCAATCAATTTTTCGTTTTCATTAATAGTTTCTTTAATTAAGTCTTCTAATTCCTTGTCTTCTTTATTTATAGAACTTACGAATTTTGGAACTATTCCATCAAAATATTTAACAACCATTGCAACACTTCTACTTAACAAATTGCCAAGATTATTAACTAAATCCATGTTAATTCTGTCTATAAATTGTTCAGGAGTAAATGTTCCATTTTCACCAAAAACAATTTCTCTAACAAGATAATATCTAACGGCATCTACACTGTATCTTTCGATCAATGGATATGGAGAAACAACATTGCCTTTTGACTTAGACATTTTTCCATCTTTCATCATAATTAATCCATGAACAAAGACTCTATCTGGAAGCCTTAAATTCATTGATGCTAAAAATTCAGGCCAGTATATAGTATGAAAACGAGTAATATCAGCACCAATAACATGAATTATTTCGCTCTCATCACTTTCCCAATATTTTTTATATAACTCATCATGTTCGGTTCCATAACCAAGAGCAGTTAAATAATTAAATAATGCATCAACCCAAACATATGACACATGTTTTGAATCTTCTAAAAGAGGAACACCCCATTTAAAAGTTGTTCTTGTGACACATAAGTCAGTTAATCCTGGTTTAATAAATGTATTAATCATTTCATTTTTTCTACTTATTGGTGTAACCGATTCATCTTTTTCAAACCAATCATTCACGACATTAAGATACTTCTGAGTTTTGAAAAAATAACATTTTTCAGTTTCTTTTTGAACTGGACGTCCACAATCTGGACATAAATGATTTTCGCCAACTTGAGTATCGGTCCAAAAAGATTCACAAGGTGTACAATACCATCCTTCATATTGTCCTAAATAAACATCATCATTTTGAATCATATGTGAAAAAACTTTTTGAATGATTTTCCAGTGTCTCTCTTCAGTTGTTCTAATAAAATCATCATTAGAAATTTCCATTGTTTTCCATAACACTTTAAATTGATCACTAATTTTATCAACATATTCTTGAGGAGTTACGCCAGCTTCTTGGGCTTTCTTTTCAATTTTTACTCCATGTTCATCAGTTCCAGTTAAAAAATAGCATTCATACCCACGCATTCTTTTATTTCTTGCAAAAATATCGCACATAGTTGTGCAATAGGCATGTCCAATATGGGCATTTCCACTTGGATAATAAATAGGTGTAGTAATATAAAATCTCTTTTTCATTTCGTGTCTCCTTTTGAATGCTTAAACATTATAACAAAAAACAATCCTCTCGGATTGTTTAATTTGTCTAATTTTCAACTATTTCTTAGCGTTTTTATCTTCTAAATGATATTTCTTATTGAACTTGTCGATTCTTCCATCAGCTTGAGTGAATCTTTGTTTGCCAGTATAGAATGGATGGCAATTGTTACAAGTATCAACACGAATTTCGTCTAAAGTTGATTCTGTTTCAAATGTATTACCGCAAGAGATGCAAGTAACTTTACATTTGTGATACTTTGGGTGAATGTTTTGCTTCATTTTGAATACTCCTTCCGCCTTGATTTACTTATCTTCAATCAAAGAAAGCATACGTGCAAATAATATATTAAAAAACCGAACAAAAATCAACTAAATTTACGATTTTTTAAGCAAAGAAGCATAGATTTCCTTTAATGATGCTCCAATTTTGCTTATTTCTCTTTCTTCTGCTACTTTATATCCATTTTCAGTTATTTTTTTTGTATCGCTATTGCAAATTTTATTGATTAACTCAATAAATTCATCGTTATTTTTACCTTTAAAACAATTAACATTATTTGCTAACCAATCCTTATAAACATCAATGTCTCTAATTAAAAGTGGTGAATGACTTGCTAATGCCTCTAAAGCAACAATTCCTTCAGTTTCTAAAAGCGATGGAAAAAAGGTAACATTACAAGCTAAAAATGCACCTTTAATTACATCATTATCAATATATCCAGGCATATTCATATTGCTAGGTAAATGCTTCATTGCATGAACATTTTTAATAGGTAAAAGTATTTCTTTTAATCCTCCAAACCAAATAAAAGTGACGTCTTTCATTCTTTTTGCGCACTTAATAAAATCAAAAAATCCTTTTCTTTCAAAAGGTATTCCTACCCCAATAACAACTTTATTTTCTTTGGATAACTTAAAATAATCATAGAATTTTTCAATCTTTTCTTCGCTATATTTATAATCTTCTAAATCAATACCATTAGAAAGAGGAACTACTTTACATGTAACTCCTTTATAATTTCTAATTACATCACTAGAAAACTTAGTTGGTGAAATCATAAAATCTGCATTACGATACATTTTCATAATATGCCTAGAAGTATAAATATTTGCTAGTTTCCAGCATCTAAAAGATCCAGCCATATCTTCAACAATACTATGCCCATGAACAATTACAGGGATATGATTCTTTTTGCATTTTTTTAAAACTTTATATGATTTTGCCCAATATGTATTAATATGAGCAATATCGTAAGTATCGTTTGGATCCAAAGTATATTCAACACCATTACTCTCTAAAGCCTTCATTTGTAATTTAAGTGCTCTACCAATTCCACTTTTTGTGATTAAATTATAATTTTCATAATATAGCAAAACTTTCATAAATCATTCCTCGCTCTTTAAATATATTATCATTTAAAAAGTCTCTTTAATATCTTTTATATATTAATAATTAAAATATAGTTATTTTAACTAAACATTAATCAATTTTCTAAATTATCAAGCATGAAAAACACATGATTTACAGCAAAGAAATTCATACATGAACATATAAAAATCATTCTTGAAAAAAGCTTTGGCAAATCCTGCCAAAGCTTTATTTTCAGTTTATTTATTAGTCACCGAATGAAACACCATAGAAGAATTTATATCCTAATGGTGAAGCAAAGAATCCTTTCATATCAGATTTCTTTAAGAAGAAATCGGTGTAGTAATAAAGTGGGGTGATACAACCAGTGCTCATAAGTAATGTTTCAGCATTGTGCATCATTTCAAATCTCTTTGTAGCATCACTTTCTTTCTTAATATTAGCAATAAGTGCGTCATATGATTCTGACCAGCTAAGGTTCTTTTCATCATCTGAAACAACGCCATCACCGTTAACATCAACTGTATAACCTTTATAGCTTACATGGTCTCCTTTACCAAATTGGACATCATTGTTACCTGAATCTGTAATCCACATATCTAACATTGAAATTGGATCGTTATAATCACATAACCAACCATTTCTTGCAACTGAATAGTTACCAGCTTTACGTTCTGTAAGGAAAACAGCCCATTCTTGACTATCTAATGACATACCAATTCCATATTGAGCAAATGTACCTTGTAAATATTCAGCAATTGCAGCGTGTCCACTACCATTGTTATATAAGTATTTTAATGTTGGAACATCAGTGAATTTTCCACTTGCTGAATCATAAGTGAATCCTAATGCTTTAAGTGTTTCAACTGCTTTACTAGCTTCTGAATCGGTAGTTGCACAATATCCGCTTCCATCATGATTTGCACCATTCTTAGAAACGTATTCTGTCTTACCATCTGGTTCAAGTAAACCTGAAGAAACGAAACCAGTTGCAGGAGCTTGTCCACCTTTAGCAACAGTATCGATAAGATATTGTCTATTGATAAGTTGTGAAATAGCAGTTCTGAATTGTGCACGTTTTTCTTCGGTATCTAATTGTTTGCAGCTAGTTAATGTTTCATCATTAATGTTCCAGCAAACGTAATAAGTACCAAGTTGACCAACGTTGAAATATTCATCTTTATAAGAATTCTTAATTTGATCAATTTGTTCATTTGGGAATGAATCAATGAATGAATAACTACCTGATTTATATGAATTTAACATAGCAGAATCATCATCTGAGAAAGCAAATGTAATATCTTTTGCTTTAACAACTGATGAACCAGTATATTGTTCATTTGGTACTAATTCGATCTTTGAATCATCGAAAGTTTTAATTTTCATAGGTCCATTGCAAACAAAACTATCAATATTGCTTGGAGTGCACCACATACCTGCATTATCAGCAGTGCTATAAACTGGCATAAATGCTGGGAAAGCAGTTAATTCATCCCAATAAGTGATATCAACAACTAAATCAACTGTTAAAGTCTTAGTTCCTGTTGCTTTAACACTTAATGAAGCACCATCTTTTTCACCTTCAGCTTCTGCTCCACCAACAATTGCTTCAAATAAATAGGCATAATCTGCAGCAAGATCAGATGAAACAGCTCTCTTCCATGATCTAACAATATCAGCAGCAGTTAAATCTTCGCCATTGCTCCACTTTGCATCATCCCTAATAGTATAAGTGTAAGTAACAGTTCCATCAGAATTGACAACTTTTGCTGGTGCTTCCTTTGCAAGTCCTGGTTCAAGTGAAATTGTTCCATTTGGATATTCTCCTGAATATGTCCATTTATAAAGTCCTTCGAATAAATGTACATCATAAGTTCCACCATCAACGGTAGTGTTCAATGCTGGATCTATTGTTGCTGGTGCTGAAGCAATACAAACTGTAAAAACTCCATCATTTTTAGGAGTGCTCTCACCACAAGAAGCAAGTCCTAAACAACCAATTGTTGACAATAATGTCAACATTACGATTTTCTTTTTCATTTTTTATTTTCCCTTTCCTTTTTTAATTTCCTCTTCTTTTTTTAATAGAGGATGTAGACAAGCCACGAAATGACCAGGTTTAATTTCTTTAAGAGTTGGTTTACCTTCTTCAGAAGCACATTCTTCTTTTGCATAAGGACAACGTGTTCTAAATGGGCAACCACTTGGGACATTAAGTGGGCTTGGAATTTCTCCGGCCAATGTTACATGTTTGTTTGATCTAGCTTCATCTGGATCAGGGACTGGAATTGCAGATAGTAGTGATACTGTATAAGGATGCAAAGGTTCCTCAAATAAAGTCTTGCTATCAGCTAATTCAACCATATGACCTAAATACATAACAGCAATACGGTCAGATATATGCTTAACAACTAATAAGTTGTGAGCAACAAATAAATATGTGAGGTCTAACTTTTTTTGAAGTTCTGAAAATGTATTCAATACTTGTGCTTGGATTGAAACATCAAGAGCAGAAACAGGTTCATCGCAAACGATTAATTCTGGATTTAAAGCAAGTGCTCTTGCTATACCAATTCTTTGTCTTTGACCTCCTGAGAATTCGTGAGGATAACGTGTTGCATGTTCGCTTGACAAACCAACTGTTTGCATAAGTTCAACAATACGTTTATGTCTTTTTTCTTTAAAAGTTCCTTCCCCAGGATAATTCTCTAAAAACACTTTTTTATGAGCATCAATTGGTTCGCCAATAATATCTTCAACAGTCATTCTAGGATCCAAAGAAGAATATGGATCTTGGAAAACCATTTGTGCTTTTAAGTGCAATTCATCAACATCTTTTTTCTTTTCTATTTTTTTGCCATTAAAGATAATTTCGCCTTCAGTTGGTTGATATAAATAAAGAATAGTTCTACCTAAAGTGGTTTTTCCACACCCAGATTCACCAACTATACCAAGCGTTTCACCCCTTTTAACTTTAAAAGAAACATCATCAACAGCTTTTAAAGGCTGACTTTTAAAGAGTGAAACTTGGGTAGGAAAGTACATCTTTAAATGATTAACTTCAAGAATAATATCGTCTTTTTCTTTACTTGCCATCTTCACTTTCCTCCTTTTTACTCTTTTTCTCTGCCACTTTTTTAGCTTTTTCTTCTTTCTTGGTTAAAGGATTTTTCATCTCAGATGAATCATTCATATATGCAACAAATTCATCTTTAGTTATTTCACCTTTTTCTAAAAGTTCATAGTAGCTACTGAAACAACAAGCCTTATGACCTTCTCCATAATCTTTCATGAGTGGATATTTCTTTAAGCAAATCTCCATACATTTATCGCATCTTGGAGCGAATGAGCATCCTTTTGGTAATGCAAATACATCAACAGGCGAACCTTTAATAGGATTAAGTTTTTTGCCTTTTTCAGCATCTTTACCAGGCATTGAACCAAGTAAACCTTTTGTGTATTCGTGTTTAGGATTATAGAAAATATCTCTAACATTACCTTGTTCAACAATTTTACCTGCATACATGACATTAACTCTGTCACAAATTTGAGCAACTACGCCTAAGTCATGAGTGATAATAAGTACACCCATTCCTAACTTTTCTTGAATACTCTTTATAAGTTCAAGAATTTGAGCTTGAATTGTAACATCAAGTGCAGTAGTTGGTTCATCAGCAATAAGAAGATCTGGCTTTGTTAATAATGCCATTGCAATCATAACTCTTTGCAACATACCTCCAGAAAATTCATATGGATATTGCTTCATTCTTTTTTCAGGAGAATTAACCCCAACTAGTTCAAGCATTTTAATGGATTCTTTGTATGCACTATATTTTGTGTTGCCAAATTGTGCTTTGAACTTTTCATATTCTTCACGTCGAGTCATCTTATTTTGAATTTTTACTTTTGCAAAAACTGATGGCAAAACATATTTAGCTTTGTTTTTATCCTGAATACTTTTGTCTTTCTTCTTTTCTTTGTATTCGTCGTCAATTTTCTTATTTGTTTCTTTGAAATAAGTTTTGATTTGTTCAATAAGTTCAGCTTTTTCTTCTTCAACTTTTTGAATATGAGCCTTGAAATCATTTTTAATAACCATTACTTGATCTTCAGCTGCTTTTTTCTCGTCTTCTTTAACATCAACACCACCAATAAATTCTTTTAATTTTTGAACGTCATTAATGTATTTTTTATATAAATCCCCACGAGAACTGTCAAATTTAGTTAACTTATCAATCATCTCTTTAAATTCTTTCTGAACATAAACATCTCTTTTCTTAACTAGATATTCATGTCTTAAAGATGTGGTAGAAATAAGTTCTTCTAACTTAACTTTTCCATCAAGTTTTAAATAGTTATCTCTAATTTCATAAAGTGAAGTTTCTCTTCTCTTTTTGATTTCGATTTTCTTATCAGCTTTCTTTTTAGCTAAAATATAATCGACTCTAGCAGTAGCAATTTCTTTAGCTAATGCTTCTTTTTCTTTCGCTATTTCGGCTAATTTAACTTGATCTTCTTCGTTATCTTTATCAAGTTCACTTTCATCCATTTTGAGACCATTAAATTCTGTTTCTAAAGTTCTAAGTTTTCTTGATTCTTCTTCGCAAAGTTTATCAGCAGGATCGTTTCTATGAAGAAGCATAACTTCTTCCATTTGATGTCCAATAGTTAAAACTGGATTTAATGCAGTCATAGGATCTTGGAAGATCATAGCAATTTTGTTACCTCTAATCTTTCTTAAATCCCTTTCGTTCATACCAACTAATTCTTCACCTTCAAAAACTATCGAAGAACCATTTTTAATATGACCGGATTTTGCAAGAATTTGCATTAATGAACTTGCTGTAACAGATTTTCCACTTCCAGATTCACCAACAACACCTAATATTTCATTTTTATCGATATAAAAACTTACATCGTTAACCGATCTAACTTCACCAGCTGCAACTTCAAATGAGGTAGATAATGATTTTACTTCTAATAAATGTTCCATAATAATTACCTCTGCAATTTAGGATCGAAAGCGTCTCTTAATCCATCACCAATCAAATTAAGACACAAAACTATTAAACAAATCATAATAGCTGGTGCTAATAAAAGTGTTGGGTGATAAGACATTGCACTTCTTGCATTACTTGCTAAAGATCCAAGAGATGGCATAGGAGCATTAACACCTAAACCAATAAATGATAAGAATGATTCAGTAAAAATAGCCGAAGGAATTTGTAAACAAGCAGAAATAATAATTACTGACATTGAGTTTGGTATTAAATGTTTTTTAATAACAAACGATGATTTAGCGCCTATTGATCTACTTGCTAAAATGTATTCTTGTTGTTTTAAACCTAAAACTTGACCACGAACAAGTCTTGCCATAGAAACCCAATACAAAAGAGCAAAAACAATAAAGATTGATATCATACCAGTTCCAAGTTTTGCAACAATTCCACTTGTATCTGAAGGAAGGACTTGTTTTAAAACAACTGATATTAAAATAATTAAAACCACGTCTGGTAAAGAATAGATTACATCGACTATTCTCATCATAATAAGATCTACTTTCCCGCCAAAATATCCTGATACTGAACCATAAATTGTTCCAATTATAAGAACAATAATAGCTGCAAATAAACCAACAATAATAGAAATTCTAGTTCCATAAATTACACGGATAAAATAATCTCTACCTAAACTATCTGTTCCTAAAATATGTGGGAATACAGATTCTCCAGCAGCTATCTTAGCTAACTCTGTATTGCTATAAGTAAATGGTTTTAAATTGTTAAAAGTAGCATCATAGTTGCTTAAACCTAATTGTTGATCATAAGTATATGGGCAAAATAATGGGATAAAGATAATTCCTAAAAGAATAACAAGCATAATGGTTGTACAAACCATTGCAACAGGATTATGTAAAAATCTTTTGATTGAATCTTTAAAAAATGATGTACTTGGTCTAAGTTTAACAGCGCTTTCTTTTTCACTTGCGTCTGCTAATTTAGTTTCTTTTTTTATATCTTCCTTAGTGAAGACGTTCGCTCTATCATAATCTACTTGAAAACTGAGCGGAAATGGTAATTTTTCTCCTAATTTCATAATGCTACTCCAATTTAATTCTTGGATTTACAACTTTATAAAGTAAATCCGATATGAGGGTCATGATAATAATCAAGAAAGTTAAAATAGTAGTAGTTCCCATGACCAATGAATAATCACGATTTGTAATCGAATTTACAAATGCTGAACCAATACCTGGCACTTGATATAACTGCTCAATAACCAAAGATCCAGTAATAATTGAAGCAAACATTGGGCCAGCATAAGTAATTGTTGGCGCTACAGAATTCTTCAAAACATGTTTGAATAATACCCGGGTATTAGAGCATCCTTTCGCCCTTGCTGTAATAATGTAATCAGCACTAAGTGAATCTAACGTTGCACTTCTTGTTAATCTAGTAATATAAGCTGTTGGATATAGCGATAAAGTAATAACTGGTAATACAAACGCTGCTGTTCCACCATTAACATAGTCTGTTGGAAATAATTTCATTTTTTCTGTAAATAAATACAAGAACAAAGTTGCAATAATAAATGTCGGAAACGCAACAGAGGCGGTGGTTAAAACCATAATAATACGATCTAAAACAGTACCTTTTCTTTTTGCTGCAATACTTCCTAAAAGTGTTCCAAACACAATGGCCATACATCCAGCAATTAACCCTAACGGAATTGAATATCTTAAACCACTTTGAAGAATTTCATTAACTGTTCTACCTTTTTGTTTAAGCGAAAGACCAAAATCAAAACTGAAACACCTTCCAAGATAAATAACATATTGTTCGAACAATGGTTTATCTAAACCATATTTGGCTTTCATTGCTGCCATTGTTGCTTCATCTACGCTTTTTTCACTAGTAAATGGTCCGCCTGGTATAAGTTGCATAAACCAAAACGTGAAAGTTATAACTATAAAGATTGTAGCAACAGCAAGTAACAATCTTTTCAAAACATATTTGACCATCTTAATGTTCATCTTTAACGCCTCCTAACATCCGCTTCTACTC
>CAVGUA010000037.1:0-17436 GCA_963632335.1 Parabacteroides goldsteinii | reverse complement strand
TTCAATAAAAGTTGAATTTGCTAAGAAATAATACATTGCTCTTAATAAAATTCCATTTAACAAGATGTTAATTAATCCGCCAAGAATCAAGACAGCACCAATTGAAAGCATGATACTATTTGGAATTAAATAAGATACAAGGCCAAGAATAACTGAAATTACTGATAAATCAATTTGCATAAAAGCAGTATTTTTGCTTGCATCTTGATTAGCTTTTCTTAAATTCTTTCCTCTATATAAATTTTCTTTAACTGATTTATAATATGCGGCTCCACTAAAGATTGAAATGATTGAAACTCCAATCAAAGCAATAATTGTTCCAATGTTAAATTCGGCTCCAAATGAATTAAAAATCGCTAAAACTGAAATTAACATTGCTGGAGTAATTACAACTGAAGTAAGTCCAGCAAGACCATAATTTAAAACTAAGAATAAACTTGTAACTGCAAATGCTACAATTGCTGAAATAAGAAGACTTGACATGACAATTGAACGATATTGTCCATATTTATCACCATGATAAATTAAATTTTCAATAAATGCTGCAACAGTATTGCTTGCAGAATTAATATAATCTTTGTTAATTAATGTAACTTCGTAATCAAGACTTGAAGCATTGAATTTTTTAACGACGATATTTGCTAATCTATTAGCAAGTGTTAAATCACTACCAGCATCATTTAAATAACCTGTATATTTAAGTTTTGTAAATGTGCTGCTTGCATTATCAGCATCATAGTCAAAGAAGAAATTTGCAGCGCTAGTAGCATCAATTCTATCAATATAAGCATTATTTTCATCGGTATCAGCACTACTATTTTCTTCAATAATTGTCTTCATAGAATAAGTTTCTGATTTCCAATTGTTAACAATGTATAAATAGTTATCATTGCTTGTACTTTCTTCTGTTGATGAATCATCATCAGCAAAAGTTTGTAACTCACCAGCTTTTTTAGTATATGAACTTGTACTATCATTGGTTTTTGAACCATTAATGTTTTCATATAATTTTGTTTTGAATCCTTCAGGATCAGCAAGTGGTAAAACAACAGTTGGTGTATTATTTGTATAATCGATATAAGCTTCACCTTTTGCTAAGAATTCGCTACTTTCAAGAATAATTTTTCCACTATAATCCATTGCTTGGATATTTGCATCAAAATTTAAATATTTTGAAACATAAGTATTAATTTCACTTTTATCCTTAAAAGATAAACGAATTGTATCGTTTCCTTCACTTTCTAACTTATAAGTTGAAATATTTGCAGAATCTAAACGATCTTTAAAAACTTCAATAATCGAACTTAAAGCATCACCACTTTCAATATCACCATCATTTTTATTTCCATCGTCTTTTAACGATATTTTATAGATAAAATTTTGACCTGAATCATAATCTGCACTAGCATTGATTGATAAAACTGTAGGTACAAATCCAATAAACGCACTAAATAATATGCTCACACATAACAAGATATATGCTATAAATCTTTTCACAAAACGCCTCCATCTCTTATTTATAAAAGTATTTTATAAATAGGTAAAAACTATACGTCATTTAATATACCCTAGTTAGCGTAAAAAAACAATTAAATATTTAGGTCTTTTTCGGCTTAATTTTGAGGTAAGTTTCGATGCCTAATTTTGTGATTTGTCGGCCTTGCTTCGTTCTTTCTATAAATCCTTGATTAACCAAATATGGTTCGTTAATATCACGAATGTTAATAACATTTTCATTTAGTAAACTTGCGATTGCATCAAGTGATACTGGTTTGCTTTTAAAATTAACGTATAAACACTTTAAAATTTGGATATCTTCATCTGTCAAACCATACATGTTTATATTCAAAAAATTGAATGCTTCTAGAATGTTATTTTCATCGTATTTTTTAATATTGTGGAATATTGAATAATCTAAAATTCTTTTTAGGATATTATTTGCAACACGGGGCGTCATTCTACTTCTTAAAGCAATCTCTTTAGTTGCCCCACTTAATAGATGCAAACGAATCTTTTTTGCATTATATTGAATAATTGTTTTTAGTTCTTTTTCGGAATAATAATTAAACTTAAAAACTATTCCAAATCTATCTCTAAGTGGCGTAGAAATTGATCCTGCCATTGTTGTAGCTCCAATTAAAGTAAATGGTGATAAATCAATAGAAATTGCCTTACTATTTTCTTCGCTTTTATACGTTATATTCACTTTAAAATCTTCCATGGCGCTATATAAAATTTCTTCAATTTCTTTATCTAAATTATGAATTTCATCAATAAATAATATTGTTCCAGGATCTAAAGTCCCTAAAAGTGAAACCATTTCAGTTATATCTTTAATCGCGGAGGCGCTTATTGTAACGATTCTAGCATCCATTTCGTGTGCTATAACATATGCAAGACTTGTTTTTCCAAGTCCTGGAGGACCATAAAAAAGCATGTGATCAAGCACAGTTTTTCGTTTTTTTGCACTAAAAATATAAACTTTTAACTCATCAATAATCTTGAATTGACCAAAATAATTTTCTATAGAAGTTGGTCTTAAATAATTATCGTTATTTTGCATTGTTTATCTCCCTAATTACTAACTTTGTTGCTTCATTATCAGTTAAATTATTCGGGATTTTATCTAATGCACTACTAATATCTATTGATTTATAACCTATTTGTTTTAACGCTTTAAAAACGTTTTCATATCTAAATATCTTGCCATCATCAATATCATTTAATTTATTGTAAAGCTCTAAAATTATCCTATCTGCTCTTGTTCCAACACCAGGAACAACTACTAAATCTTTACTATTTTTCGACTTAATCAAGTAAATTAGTTGTTCTACAGTAAAATTATTTAATAAAGCTAGGGCAGTTTTCACGCCTACCCCATTAACATTAATTATTTTATTAAATAACTTAAGTTCTTTATGAGTACTAAAGCCAAAAACAACAATTTCTTCATCCTTTAATACTTCACTCACATAAAAAGTATATACACTATCAATTTGATAGTTATTAACATTAGATGTATATAATCTAAATCCAAAATCATGGACATCTAGTCCAATAAAATCTTTATCAACATAAACGACCTTACCTTTTAAAAAATCTAACATTTAAATAGTAAGTATGAAATTATTCGTAAAAATCGAAACTGAAATCTTTTAATTTAACAGTGTCTCCATCTTTTGCGCCCATTTTATGCAATTCTCTATCTACACCAATTTTATTTAGATAAGTAATTAATCTCATCATACCTTCATCGGTAGAAATATTTATAATGTCATAAGTTCTTTCGACTCTTGCACCACTAATAACAAAGGTATGTTCGTTGGTTTTTGTAATTGTAAATATAGGTTCATCATTTGTTGCATCATAAACTTTTTCTTTATCTTTTTCTTCATAAACTGGGAATGATTCAGCAGTTTTCAATAAATCATAACAAGCATATAAAACTAAATCCAAGTTCTCTTCAGTTATACAAGAAATAGGAATAACTTTTTTATTAATTTGTTTTTCAAATTTTTCTAAACGTTCTTTTGCACCTTCTTCGTCCATTTTACTCGCTACAATTACTTGAGGACGATCAATTAAATGCATTCCATAATCTCTTAATTCATCATTGATGTCTTTATAAGCTTCGTAAGGATCTCTTACTCCACTCATATCAACCATGTGAATTAATACTTTACAACGTTCAATATGTCTTAAAAATAATAAACCAAGTCCTTTTCCAAGATGTGCACCTTTAATAAGCCCTGGCATATCTGCTAAAACAAATGAATTGCCATCTTTTGTTGTAGCAACCCCAAGATTTGGAACTAAAGTTGTGAAATCATAATCGCCAATTTCAGCTTTGCAATTAGTTACACAGCTAATAAAAGTAGATTTACCAACACTTGGGAATCCAACAATTCCAACATCTGCTAAAAGTTTGAGCTCAAGAATGACTCTTTTAGTTTCTCCTGGAAACCCATTTTCAGCAATTTTTGGAGCTTTGTTTCGTGAATTTTTAAAGGCTTCGTTGCCTCTACCTCCACGACCGCCTTTACATATTAAAAAGGTTTTACCAACTTCATCCATATCAACGATGAATTCGTGGTTTTCTTCTAAAAAAACAACTGTTCCAAGAGGGACATCAATGTAGATATCTTGAGCTTTTCTTCCATACATACTCTTGATATCGCCTTTTTGTCCATCTTCAGCAATAAAAGCTTTTGAATGTCTATAGTTAACAAGTGTTGTAACTGTTTGTGAGCATCTTAAATAAATACTGCCACCTCTACCACCATTTCCACCACTAGGACCACCTAATGGTCTATTTTTTTCGTGAATAAAAGCGATGGCGCCATCTCCACCTTTTCCACTTCTTAATTCAATAATTGCTCGATCAACAAATAAATTCATAAATACCCATTGTTTCTTTAAAAGAAAACCACCCAAAACAGGTGGATTCTTATTTATTTTCTAATTTCGTAAACGCTAACTCTCTTTTTGTTTTTGCCAACTCTTTCGAATTTGACGTATCCTGCTTTAGTAGCAAAAATTGTATCATCACTACCTTTTTTAGTATTTACACCAGGATAAACACGAGTACCACGTTGTCTATAAATAATAGCACCTGCTTTGCAAACTTGACCATCGCCGAGTTTGGATCCTAATCTACGACCAGCACTATCTCTGCCGTTTTTAGTACTTCCAACACCCTTATGAGATGCAAAGAGTTGAATATTAAGTTCAAATCTGAATTTCATAGTTATACCAGCCTCTCCTTTATTTTTCTTTAACATTAATGTTTTTAGAATACTTTGTTTCTAGAGTTTTAATTTGCATAATTATAGTTTCAATAACATCATTATCATGATCATTTGTTTCTTTTGCTTCAACTCTTACATCGCCAGAATTAACCGACATAATGTAATTTTTTTCATCCTTGATAGCATTTAATCCACCAATGACAATACTTGAAACACAAGCACAAACTAAATCTAAATCGTTATTTTTGCTAAAATCTGCATGCCCTAGAATCGTTAAATTCTTAACATATCCATCTTCTTTATGATAATTAACTTTAATCATTATAAATTGATAGATTCAATAGTTAAGCAAGTATATGGTTGTCTATGACCAATAGTTCTGTGGTAATTTGATTTTGCCTTATACTTGAAAACTTTAATTTTCTTGCTTAAGCCTTGTTTTTCAACTTTTGCAACGACGCTAGCACCTTCAATATAAGGATTGCCAGCCTTAACTGATTTATCACCAATTAATAAAACTTTATCAAAAGTATATTTTGAGCCAACTTCGACATCAAGTTTTTCAACATAAATCTTTTGGCCAACTTCAACTTTGACTTGTTTTCCGCCAGTTAAAATTATTGCGTACATTTATATGCATCCTCCTCTTTAAAAAATTACTCGCTATAGAGGTAAGAATTCTTGATTCTTTTAGGTACCTTTTTTATGCGGTTGTAGCTAAATAGAGTTACAACGCAAGAATTATACATAAAATTAGCATCTCTGTCAAACAAGAACACACAAAAAATTAAGATAATAAACTATAATCTGGTAAACTAAAATTAATTCGATTATTTCCAAGTAAATTGCCAACCGCCAGGCAACTTAATTGTCGAACTTTTAGATGTAAAAAGCCTATAAACTACAACAGCTAAAATTGAAATAGCCATTACTGCTAATACAGCAGTTAAAGTAATTGCTTCACCAACTCTAATTTCGTTAAGTTCAGCTTCGGTTAAAGACACTTTATTCATACTTTTTCCTCCCTTCACTATTAATAGGGGGGGAATTCAAAAAGTTTTTAAATTTTTTTCAATTTTTCTTCAATTTCTTTTAATTGTGTCAAATATGTTTGATATTTTGCCTTTTCGTTATCTATTTTTTCTTTAGGAGCTTTTTCTAAGAAATTCTTATTTGAGAGCATTCCTTCACTACGTTTAATTTCTCCTTTTAAACGTGTAAATTCTTTATTTAAGATTTCTTTTAATTCCTCTTTGTTAGTGTTGTCTAAAACATAAATTGTTAATTTAGATAAAACTATACTTGTTGAATTTTCAATATCTTCACTAACAAATTCAAAACTATTAGCAAAGGCAAAACGTTTGATGTATTCAACTAAATCACTAATATCTTCATTAGTTTTAACTTTAAGATCAATTTTTGCATTTGGTGCTAATTTATTGTTAACTTTATAAACTCTTATTTGATCGATAATTTCTTTTAATAATTCGCCTTTTTCTTCATATGCCTTGTTAATATATTTCTTTTCGTAAACAGGATATGTTTCAAGCATAATAGATTCTTTTTTATCAGGTAAATTTTGATAAATTTCTTCAGTAATAAATGGTGAGAATGGATAAATCATCATTACAACTGCTTTTAAAACTTTTAAAAGTGTAAAATAAACACCATCTTTATAGTAATTATCATCACGTAAACTAACTTTTGACATTTCAATATAAAAAGAACAGAAGTCATCATAAACAAAATCATAAAGCAAGCTTGAAGCGATACCATATTCATAAACATCCATTGATTTGGTGATTTTTTGAATAGTTTTTTCAAGTTTAGAAAGGATAAATCTATCGATTGTGCCGAGCTTTTTGACATCTACCTTATTTGAATCAAAACCTTCAGGAATATTCATTAAAATGTAACGTGCACTATTCCAAATCTTATTTAAATAATTTTGACAAGAATTAACTTTTTCTTCGCTAAATCTCATATCTTGTCCTGGTGCAGCTGTTGTTGCTAAAAAATAACGTAAACTATCAACACCATATTTATCTATAATATCGAATGGATCAATACCATTTCCTAATGATTTTGACATTTTTCGACCTTGAGAATCTCTAACAAGACCATGAATCACAATATCTTTAAATGGAATTTCTTTTGTAAAATGCAAACCTTGGAAATACATTCTTGCAGCCCAGAAGAAAATAATATCATATCCAGTAACCATGCAATCAGTAGGATAGTATCTCTTAAAATCATCTGTTTCTTCTGGCCAACCCATAGTTCCAAATGGCCATAAAGCACTAGAAAACCAAGTATCTAAAACATCTTCATCTTGATACCAATTTTCTGAATCTTCAGGAGTTTTATTGCTAACTAGTATATTTCCAGTAGTTTTATTGTAGAAAACTGGTATTCTATGTCCCCACCATAATTGACGGGAGATACACCAATCATCACAATTTTCCATCCATCTATCTAAAACTTTTTCAAATCTTTTTGGATAGAAATTGAGTCTATTCTTTGATTTTTGTTGTTTTAAAACTGCGTCAGCTAGTGGTTTCATTTTAACAAACCATTGTTTTGAAAGAATTGGTTCAACTACTTCACCACTTCTTTCTGAATGTCCTACTTGGTGAACCATTTCTTCAATTTTGACAAGATCATCGTTTTCTTTGATGTTTTTGATAAGTAGTTCACGACATTCATATCTATCCATACCAGCATATTTGCCAGTATTTTCTGCCATTGTTCCATCAACGTTCATAATAATTGGATGGGCAAGATTATATTTTTTACCAATATTCCAATCGTTAGGATCATGTGCAGGTGTGCATTTCATCGCACCAGTTCCGAACTTTATATCAACGTAATCATCTGCAATAACAGGTATTTGTTCATTGTTAGCAGGATTTATGACCATTTTGCCTACGTATTTTGTATAACGTTTATCTTTAGGGTTGACGCAAATGCAAGTATCACCAAACATAGTTTCAGGTCTTGTAGTTGCAATTGTTAAAAATTCATTTGGATTATCGACAAATCTATATTTAAAGTAATAGAAATAACCTTTATCTTCTTTATATATAACCTCAATGTTGCTTAAGGCTGTTTTCATCTTTGGATCCCAGTTAACAATACGTTCACCACGATATATCAAACCTTCTTCATAAAGTTTTTTGAAAACTTCATAAACAGCATTTGAAAATCCTTCATCCAAAGTAAATCTTTCTCTTGAATAATCAAGCATTAAACCAGTCTTTGCCCATTGAGAATGAATAATTGCACTATATTCATCTTTCCATGCAAAAGCTTGCTTCATAAATTCTTCTCTACCAATTTCAAAACGAGAAGTCCCCATCTCTTGGAGTCTTTTATCTACTTTAGCTTGTGTTGCAATTCCTGCATGATCACATCCTGGAAGATATAAAACATCAAATCCTTTAGCTTTTTTATATCTACAAGTTATATCTTGAATTGTTGTATCTAAAGTATGGCCAATATGTAATTTACCAGTAACGTTTGGAGGAGGTATAACCATTGAAAATTTAGCTTTTGTTTTGTCTCCGGCAGTAAAATAACCTTTATTTTTCCAGTTCTCATACTTACCTTCTTCGACTTTTTTAAAATCATAACGAGTTTCTAGTGCCATATCTTTCTCCTTAATTTAATTTACTAATAATTTTATTTTTTAGTCCAACAAGACTTTTTTTATCATTTATACTTACCATCAAAATGGATTCTTTAATATCATTTCCAAATTTTTCTTTTACATTTTTAACGATTTTTGCTTTTCCACTTTGATTTAATTTGTCGCATTTAGTCATGCAAATTACAAAATAATATCCTGTAGATTTGATAAATTCATAAAAATCTAAATCATCATCTGTAGGAACATGCCTACTATCTAGCAAAAAAACAACAAGTTTCAAATACTTGTTATCTTTAAAATAACCTTCGATCATATCGCCATAAAATTTATAGTCGATATTTTTCTTTTGGCTGAATCCATATCCAGGACAATCAACAAAATAAAAAGAATCTTCTATTAAGTAATAGTTTAATAGACGTGTATGACCTGGATTAGATGAGGTAAAAGCAAGTCTTTTTTGGTTAACAAGTGCATTTAATAAACTTGATTTACCAACATTACTTTTACCTACAAAAATCACTTCCTGTAATCTTTTTTCAGGAAGTGATTCTACTCCATCGCATGATTTTAAAAATGTTGCTTTATTAAAATAGTATTCACCCATGATTTATTTTGTTCCAAATATGATTTTATATGCATCATCTACGCAAGTCATAAACTCAATTTTGAGATTATCTCTAACTTCTTTTGGAAGTTCACCTGCATCATTTTTATTTTTGATAGGTATAATAATTTCTTTAATACCACTTCTTAATGCCGCAAGAGATTTTTCCCTTAAACCGCCAATTGGAAGCGCATTACCTCTTAAAGTAACTTCACCAGTTAATGCAAAATCGCCACTTACTGGATGATTAGTAAGACATGAAATAATTGCAAGAGTCATTGCTACACCAGCTGATGGTCCATCTTTAGGGACTGCACCTTCTGGAACGTGGATATGGATATCATTTTTATCGAAAACTTCAGAATTGATGCAATATTTGTCAGCATTGCTTCTAACATAATCTAAAGCAATCGATGCAGATTCTTTCATTACTTCGCCTAATTTACCAGTTAAAACTAAATTACCTTTACCTGGGAAACTTGTAACTTCAATTGGAAGAATGTCTCCACCATATTCAGTGTAGGCAAGTCCTGTAACTACACCAACTTGCGAACCTTTTTCTTTACGAGTACTATCGTATTTTTCAATGCCTAAATAAACCTTAACATCATGTGGTTTAATTTCGATTGAATCGAACTTTTTATTAATAATGTCAACGCAAACTTTACGACATACTGAGTTAAGCAATCTTTCAAGTTCACGGACACCAGCTTCTCTTGTATATCTTTCAATCATGAAATCAATTGAAGCATCAGAGAATTTGATTTGTTCTTCTTTTAATCCATTATTTTTAATTGCTTTAGAAACTAAATGTTCTTTTGCTATATTTAATTTTTCAATTGCGGTATAACTATTTAATTCGATTAATTCTAAACGATCCAATAATGGAGCTGGAATATTTTCAAGATAGTTTGCTGTACATATAAAGAGAACATTTGATAAATCAAAAGGTTCTTCAATGAAGTTATCTTGAAATTCTTTATTTTGTTCTGGATCTAAAACTTCTAAAAGAGCACTTGCTGGATTTCCATGATATGATTTATCGAGTTTATCGATTTCATCAAGTAAAAATACAGGATTGTTCGTTTTTGCTCTTTTTAATCCTTGGATAATTCTGCCTGGAGCACTACCAACATAGGTTCTCTTAAAACCTCTAATTTCGGCTTCATCACTTACACCACCTAAACTAGCTTTAACAAAATTTCTATTTAAACTTCTTGCAATAGATTTTGCTAAACTTGTTTTGCCAGTTCCTGGAGGTCCATAAAAACATAAGATTGGAGCCTTTAAATTACCAGTCATTTGTTTAACTGCTAAATATTCAAGAACTCTTTTCTTTGGCTTTTCTAAACCATAATGATCTTCATTTAAAATCTTTTCAACTTCCTTTAAATTTTCATTGTCTTTAGTTGAATTTGACCATGGTAAACTTAAAAGTAAATCAATATATGTTCTAATTAAACTAGATTCTAAAGATCCTTGAGGAAGCATATCATACTTCTTCATTTCATCTTTAACTTTTGTTTTTATATTTTCAGGATAATTTCCCTTTTCTACCTTTTCGACTATATTATCAGGATCATTATCTCCACCACCTTCGCCAAGTTCTTTTTTAATAGCTTTAAGTTTTTCTCTTAAAAAATATTCTTTTTGATTTTTCTCAGCGCTATTTCGGACATCATTTTGAAGTTTTTCTTCAAGTTCAGCTTCCTTAGCGACCGCTTTACAAACAGAAATTAATTTAGTTAAACGAACATTAGTATCGCTAGCTTCAAGTAATTCTTGTTTATCTTCAAGAGAAGATGGTAAAGCAACACTTAAAAGATAAGAAATATCTTTAGCGTTGATTCCTTTATTAAGTTTGATGAAAATTGAATTCAAATCACCTTTAACAACAATTGCAGGTTTTTCTTGAATATTTTGAAGTTCATTAAAGAGATTTCTTACAATAATTTCTTCTTCTTTAGCATCGCCTGGTTCATCAGGATAAAGTTTTCCACTACCATAGATTGTATTGCTATCAATTACGATACTATCTAACATAATTCTTTCTAAGGAAGAAACTCTAACTTTTAAACCATCTTTGGATGCGCTAATTTTATCAATACGACAAAGAGTACCAATATGGTACATCTTGTTAAAATCATAAACATTATCATCTCTTTCATTTTTTTGAGAAATGACAACTATATAAGAATCATAAGTTGCTCTTGATGCAGAAACTGCATTAAGAGAAAATTCTCTTTCTACATAAATATCTTCTTCATCACCAGGAAATACAACGTATCCCCTAGTAAGAAGAATAGGTAGATTAAAAGGAGTATTTATATCAAACTTCATTTATAATTTACCTCCTTTGTAGCTAAATTGCTATTTAGCTGTTTTCTTTGTTGTTGTTTTCTTAGCTGGAGCTTTTTTAGCTTCTGGTTCTTTCTTTTCTTCACCTTCAACTTTTTTAGCTGGAGCTTTTTTAACTTCTTCTTTTGTATTATTTGCAATAATAAATCTTTCGATCTTGCCTTGAATTAATTGTTGTTTAATTCTTTCTTCGTTTGCACCTAAAGCTTTCTTGACTTCTTCGACTTTCATGCCATACATATTAGCAAGATTTGCATAGTAATCATCAAGTTCGTTTTGAGCAATAACTAATTTTTCAACTTCACCAATCTTATTTAAAACTAAGTATTGAGTTAATCTTGTGACAGCTTGAGTTTTGAATTGTTCATCAAGTTGAGCATCATCCATGCCAGTAATTTCTTTGTATTGTTCATAACTTAAGCCATTTTGAGTAATTTGGTTAACCATATCTTTCTTAACAGCTTCTGTTTCACTTGCAACTACTTGAGGGGCAATTGTAACTTTTGCATCATCCACAATTGCTTTTAAAATTTCGTTGAATTGTTTATCTTTAGCTTGATTTTCTTTTTGATGTAAAAGATCAGCTTTAACATGTTCTTTTAAAGTTTTGACATCGCTAACACCAGGAAGATTTAAACCTTTTGCGAATTCATCATCAACTTCTGGGAATTGCTTTGTTTTAATTTCATGAACTTTACAAACAAATTTTGCTTTCTTTCCAGCTAATTCTTTAACGTATTTATCTGGGAAAGTGACATTAACATCAACTTTTGATTCTGGTTTTGCACCAACTAATTGATCTTCAAAACCCGGAATGAATGATCCACTACCTAAAACTAATGAGTAGTTATCAGCGCTTCCACCTTCGAATTCTTTTCCATCAACATAGCCTTTAAAATCTAAAACGACAGTATCACCATTTGCTGCTGGTTCATCGTTTTTTAAGACCCATTCAGCATTTTGTTCTCTTAAATGGTCAAGACCGACTTTAACTTCTGATTCACTAACAGTTGCTTTTTCTAATGGGATTTCAATTCCCTTATATTTTCCAAGTTTGACTTCTGGATAAGTAACGATAGTAAAGACAACTTCGAGTTCACTTGGGCTAACTTTTGTTGGTCTAACATCAGGTCTATAGAAAACATTTAATTTATGTTCAACAACGACATCACTAAACATTTTTGGAAGAGCAATATTCATTGCTTCTTCATAAACTTGACCAGCAGTCAATCTTTCTTTAGCAAGATTTAAAGGTGCTTTACCTTTTCTAAAACCTTTAACTTGAACATTTTCAGCTAATTTTTTAACGGCTTTATCTTGAGCATCACTCCAATCTTTTCCACTGACTGAAGTTGTAACTTCATAAACACCATTTCCTTTATCAATTAATTTTGTAGCCATTTTTATAACTTCTCCTTATGCTTTTTTGCGTACGCATAAAATTATATATTAGATTAAAATCTAATACAACAAAAAAGCAAGGCTGTAATGACCATTAAAATTCGTTTTCTACAGTCTTAACAATTGCTCTATATTTTTCAAGATTTTCAGGCTTAAATTTTAACTCACTAAAATAATTATCTTGTGTTGGATCAACACCAAATATTTTGCAACATTCCTCTATTATCACAGAAAGTAAGCAATATAAATCGTTTTTATCGAGTTTTTCAGGAAGAGTGTAAAGAAAAGATGGTCTAAATAAGATTGAAATATAATTGTACACACTTATGTTTTTCATGGTTCTTCCCATATATTTCAATTCATCAGAAATATAGCTTTCCATAGTTTTAACATAATTTGTATATTCGCTAGGAATTAAAGAATAGTAATTTCCATTCTTTTTAAATGTAATTCTTTTAGTTACTCCTCCATACATCGCATATTCTAAAAGTATCGAATAGATCATATCAAATTCAGCTGTGCTACTCAAATAATCAAGAACGATATCATAACTTTTAACACCCTGTGCATCTAAATCTAATAAAAGCTTAATAGCGCCTAATTTTTCCTCTTTGCTACTGCTATAGAGCATTGATTTTATCATGCTAATATTTGCTTCTTTGTTTGGCTCACTTTGATTAAAATATTCAACAACTTGATCAACATATTCATTCATTGAATTCAAATATTCTTCAGTTTCTTGGTTTACGTATGGTAATCCTCTAAAATATTCAATTTCATCGTTAACTAATTTAAATTTTTTGAAATAAACAAGTAAGTAAAGTAATGCTTTCGAACTACTAATTAAATCCCAATTTTCTACTATTTCTCTATATTTGTAGTATACACTTAAAGCTTCTTCGTATTTATGAATAGCTTCCAAACTCAAAATATAGTAAAGAATATCTTCTCCATCTTCATAATCAATTTTTTGATTAATAATATTTTCATACATTCCATCAATATAGAGATCTTTAACCTTCTTACTCATCTTTATTTCCTCTTAACTTATTATATAATGTTTTGGCTGAATCTTTAGGAATTATTTGCTCCAGTTCGACAATACTAGCATTTTTCAAATCAGTTAATGTTGGATATGTTTTTACAAGCAATTCAATCCTTTTTTCACCTAGTCCTGGAATATCATCGAAAACACTAGCAAACATAGATTTATTTCTTTTATTAATGTGTGTAGAAATAGCATATCTATGGACTTCATCTTGCATTCTAGTAAGCATAAAAAATAGAGGTTTATTGTTACTCAAATCAATCACACTACCATCACTATTAATTAATGAATTAGTCCTATGTTTTTCACTTTTGGAAAGTCCTGCAAGATTAATCTTTAAATCTAAATTTAACATTGCTTCTTTTGCAATTTCGATTTGTTCAATTCCGCCATCAAGTAATATTAAATCAGGAAAACTTTGATGCTCTTCTTTTAATCTTGAATATCTTCTAGTTAAAACTTCTTTCATACTAGAAAGATCATCTTTTTTATTTTCAGATTCAATATTAAATTTTCTATACATTTTTTTATTAGGTTCACCATTAATGAAGCATACCATCGCACCTATTGCATTCGTGCCTTGCAAATGTGAATTATCAAATAATTCAATTCTATAAGGTGTTTTAATTTTAAGCAAAGCACCCAAATCTTCTAGAATTTTAAGTTTATCATCTTCAAGTCTAGCAGTCATAAAATGCTCATCAAGTCCTTCTTTTGCGTTAATCTGAGCAACATTAATCAAATCATAACGTTTTCCTTTTGTTGGAGCACTAACCTTATTTTCAAAAATTAAATTAAGAGAATCTTTAATCTCGCTATTTCCTACAACAATTTCTTTAGGAACTAAATTATGTTCATAATATTGATAGATTACATCGGTTAAAAACTCATCAATATCGCCAATTAATTCATAGACATAATTTTTCTTTGCAATTAATATTCCTTTTCTAATTATAAGGATTGTTAAAGAAACATACCCTTCTCGTATAAAATAGCCAAAAATATCGATATCATCGTTATTAATCAACTCTACATCTTGTCGATCATTAATATGGTTTAAACTATTGAGAATTTTCTTATATTCTTCCGCAGTTTCAAAATCTAATTCTTCACTACTCTTTTTAATTTTGTTTTTAACTTGAGAAACAATTTCTTGATTATTTCCTTTTAAAAATTGTTTCATTTTTTCTATTATTTCTGAATACTTTTCTTTAGTAACTTTATTTACACAAGGAGCTAAACATTGACCTAAATGAAAATAAAGACATGGAGATTTAGGAACATGATGACATTTTCTTAATGGAAAGAATTTATTAAGAATATTAATCATTTCGTAAGCGTTCGAAGACTCTGGAAAAGGTCCGTAATATTCGCACTTTTTGTCATTAATATTTCTGGCAATTGAAATATATGGATCTTGAACTTTATGTATTGCAATATAAGGATAATGCTTATCATCTTTAAGTAAAATATTATATCTAGGAAGATGCTTTTGGATTAAATTCATTTCAAGAATAAAGGCTTCTTTTTCCGTTCTTGTGATTATTGTTTCAAAATGATCAACATGAGAAACCATCGCAGCAGTTTTACCTGTGTGTGGTCTATTAAAATATTGAGAAACTCTATTTTTTAAATTTTTTGCTTTACCAATATAAATAATGTTGTCATCTATATCATGCATTAAATAACAACCTGGTTTGGTTGGTAAAAGATTAATTTCGTTTAATAATTTTTCGTTCATTTTAAAGTAACAATTGTGGTAGCTCCTGCTCCACCATCAGTTTCATTTCCTAATTGAAAAGATTTGACTATATCGAGCTTTTTTAAATGAGCATGAATCGCTTGTCTTAATTGTCCACTTCCATATCCATGAATAATTTTGACATTTTTATAACCTCTTGCATAACAATCACTTAGATATTTATCAAGAGCACTAATACCTTCATCGATATGAAAACCTATTAAATTTAATGACAAAGAAAGACTTTTCTTGCCTAAAATACTTTGGTCAATATTACCAACTTTTGGTTTATATGAAACAGGCGTAGCAATTTTTTCGCATTTATCTTTGTCTGTGTTTAAACTTAAACCATCATGGGTAACGACAGTAAGTTTTTTGCCATCTAATCTTGTAATTTTACCTTCCATATCTAGGGATTTAATTCTTACATAATCACCAATATTAAGCTTTTCATCGACTTTTTTGGTTAAACTTAATGCGTTAAGTCTATCGATATATTCTTTACTTTTTGTTTTATTAGATTTTTTAAATTCTTCAACAATATCATCGATCTCATCGATTTTAGAATTCATATATTCATCAAAATCTTCGATTTTCTTATCTTTTAGTTTTTCTTCTTTGAGTTTCAAAGCATCATTCTTCTTAATCAATTCAGAATTTAATTGATCAAGTTCTCTTTTTCTTTTGCTTAATTGCTCATTCTTTTCATGAATATATCGTTCTTTGTCTTCTAGTATTTGCAATTTTCTATCGTTATCATCGATATAATTTTGTTCATAGATTTTCTCGGCTTCACTAACAACAGCATCATTTAAGCCATATTTTCTTGCAATCTTAAAACCATAACTTTTTCCTGTTACGTCATAAATAATTCTAAAAGTTGGTTCAATTTTTTCTTCGTTAAATATAAAAGATACACTTGTAACATTAGGATTTGTTAATCCAAATTGTTTTAATAAATTATAGTGCGAAGTAATCATCGTCAAACATTTTCTATCTAGCAAAAATTTGGCAACAGCCATACTTAATGCTTCACCTTCTTTTGGATCTGTCCCATTTCCAAGCTCATCAATAACTACTAAATCTTTACTAGATATATACTTTAATAATACTGATAATATTGAAATATGTGCGCTAAACGTAGAAAGATTGTTTTCAATTGATTGACTGTCTCCAATATCAACATATATTTTTCTAAAGAAACCAACACCACTATTTTCACCAGCTGAAATAGGTAAGCCCATCTTAGTCATGTATGATAAAATAGCAACAGTTTTTAATGCAATTGTTTTACCACCAGCATTTGGACCACTTATTAACATCATAGTTTTATCGCCGCCGAAAATGAAATCGTTTGCAACTACATTATTTGTATCAAGTAAAGGATGTCTTGCAACATATAGTTTAACTTCTTGTTTATCAAACAAAATTGGCACTACACCACTAATTTCTTTACAAAAATGTGCTTTAGAGCTTAAAAAATCTAAGTATCCTATTATTTTATCGTTAGTAATAAGTAAATTTTCATCTTTAATAACTAAATTGGTCAACTCTTTCAATATACGGTTGACTTCTTCTTTTTCTTGGATTTCAAGTACATGTCTATTATTTTCTAATGAAACGATTTCTAATGGTTCAATAAATGTAGTTTGACCACTATCACTTATATCCAAAACAAGACCACTAACACTAGCTTTAAACGATGAATTAACAGGCAAAACAAAGACACCATCACGTAAAACGTAATTGTCTCCAGATAATAAATCTTTGTGTTTTATTAATAACTTGTTAATTGTTGTTTTAAGATCTCTTTCGCTTTTATATAAATCTTTTCTTATTTTATTTAGTTTAGGCGAAGCATTATCTGATACTGTGTTATCAACTGTA
>CAVGUA010000036.1:0-15404 GCA_963632335.1 Parabacteroides goldsteinii | reverse complement strand
ATCTAAAGATTTATTGTTTTTCTATAATTTGTTAAAAAAATAAATTATAATTTGGTTCATGAAACAAATGGTAGAAGGTAGAAAAGTAGTAGCGCAAAACAAAAAAGCTTCATTTAATTATTTTTTAAGTGATTTTTTAGAATGCGGAATTGAACTTGTGGGTAGCGAAATTAAATCAATTAGAAATGGTGGATGCAATATTAGTGATTCTTATGTAATCATTAAAAATGGTGAAGCTTATATTTTAAATATGAATATATCTCCATATGATAAAGCTAGTTCTTTTGCTCATGAACCTTTAAGAACTAGAAAGCTTTTATTACATAAAAAAGAAATTTATAAGCTTGCTAATAAAGTAACCTTAAGTGGTTTTTCTATCATCCCAACGAAGGTTTATTTAAAAAAAGGTTTATGCAAAATTGAAATTGCATTAGGAAAAGGCAAGAAACTTTATGATAAACGAGAAACAATTAAAGAAAGGGATGTAAATCGTAGTTTAAATAAAGCAATGAAGAGGAATTAATTATGAAAAAGATGACTATTATTCATAAAATTTCTTATAGTGCTTTATTTATTGCAATTGGTATTATACTTTCAAGATTTGTTTCATTGCCAAGTCTTTTTGGATTGCCTTTTTTAAAAGTTTCTTTAAACCCTTCAATTGTGATGTTTAGTTCTTTTTATCTTGGCCCTGTTTGGGGACTTTTAGTTGGAACTTTTTGCGATGTATTTGGAGCATTACTCATTCCTCAGGGTGGGGCATTTAATCCTCTTTTCACAATTCCAGCTTCATTAACTGGATTAATGCCATACTTACTTTATAGAGTTTTTAATAATAAGTTTGAGAAAAAATATCCAATTTCATTAATTATAATTTTGTTAGTCATATCAACTTTTATTACAATTTATTTTTCTTTAAATAGTTCAATTCATAGTGAAAGTGGAAAGAAAGAATATGTAATTGAAGATTGGCTTCGATATTTAATGATTTTTGGATCTTTTGGTTTATCCATTGTTTACATTGTTGGTGTTATTTTAATTAAAAACAAATTTAAAAATGCAAAAATTAATAAATATTACAATATTTACACAATAGCGACTTCAGTTTTTTTAACATATTTTGTTTTTAAAATCCCTGTTAGTAGTTTGATTAAATCATTTGTCTTAAGTTGGCATTTTTGGTTTGTCTATTTAGTTCAAAATATTGTTGGTTTTTTGGCATGTTTTGTTCATATAATTTTAATTTGTATTATTTTAAATGTTACAACATTCTCTAATGTAAAAGGTGCATTAGTTAGAGAGAATGCTGATATTTGTGAAGTTAAAGTGATGGAGGAAGACAAAGATGGAAAATAAGGAAGAAAATAAAGTAGAAGAAGTTAACCCTAACGAAACTAATAAAGAAACATTAAAAAAAGTTGAATGGAAGTCAAAGGCTTTGGTTGTATTCATAGTTGCATTAGTATTAATTGTTACAGTATTAATTATTGTTTTGTCTTTATCGAAAAAAACCTCCGGAGGAGGTAATGGTGGCAGTTGTGATGAAGGAGGCAAAACATGTCCGCTTCATATTGCTATTATTTATTTAAATACTTTAGGATTGATGTTATAAATCTTTAAAGCATTTTTATACATTATTTTATCGATATCATCTTGATTCAATTCAAGAGTATTATTGAAGTAATCTTGATAAATTTTATTATCTAAAGTAATTTCACCATCAATTGGGTTATCTGTACCAAAAATTATACGATCAGATAATCCATTTTTTATAAACTCATTTGTTGTTTTTATATCGACCCAAGCAGTATCACAAAATATGTTTTTATATAAAAGCATATATTTTAAACATTCTTTATGGTTTGACAAAAGTTCCGCATGTGCTGCAATAAAATTCAGATGTGGCCAATCTTTTGCCACTTGTGCCAAATATTTTATTTTTGAATATTTATCAGTAGCTGTATGAACTAAAACTGGTAAGTTATATTTTTCTGCGAGTTTAAAATAAGGAACTAATTTTGGATCAGTAATTTTTATTCTTGAGCAATATGGATGTACTTTAATTCCATAAATTATATCTCTATTATTGATGATAAAATTTTCGACTTCTTTTATATTTGTTTCGGTATGAGGCCTAATCCAACAAAGCATGCCAAATTGTTTTGGATGTTTTCTTACAAATTCTGCTGTTTTATTACAACCAATAATTTGTTGAACAAGTCTTGTTCTAGAATCATTTTCATCAGCAAATTCTGAACATGCAAAACTAATTAATGAATAATTAATTTTATATTTTTTATTGCTTTTTATTAAATTATCTTGGCATTCTTTTAAGGTTGTCCAATATGCTAAATGCGCGTGTGCATCAATAATATATTTTGTTTTCATAAAAATATGATACCATCTTTACAAATTTTTTATAACATTTAGTATTATTTTGTCACGGAAAAGGAGTTTTTTAAAATGTACGATAAATATGCTTTCGAAAAATATGAAAACAAAGAAAAATTAGACCTTTTCAACAAAGACTATATTAGTTTTTTATCAGAGTGTAAAAATGAAAGATTGGTTGTTAAATATGTTGAAAAAGTTGCACGAGAAAAGGGTTTTAAATCAATTGAGGAATTTAAAACATTAAAGAAAGGCGATAAAGTTTTTATTAAAAATAGAAATAAGAATATTGTTTTATTTGTTGTTGGTAAAAATAGTCTTGTAGATGGCCTTAATGTTTTAGGTGCTCATATTGATTCTCCAAGATTAGATTTAAAACAAAATCCATTATATGAATCAACAAATTTTGCCTTGCTTGATACACATTATTATGGTGGGATTAAAAAATATCAATGGGTTACAATCCCTCTTGCTTTGGTTGGCGTAGTTTGTAAAAAAGATGGTTCAGTAATTGATGTTAACATTGGTCTTAATGAAGGCGATCCAGTTGTAGGGATTTCTGATTTATTAATTCACCTTTCAGCAGATCAAATGCAAAAGAAAGCTTCAGAAGTTATACCAGGAGAAAATCTTGATGTAACCGTTGGTTTATACCCATTAAATGGGGAAGAAAAAGATGCTGTTAAAGCAAATGTTTTAAAAATATTAAAAGATAAATATGGAATTGAAGAAGAAGATTTTGTTTCAAGTGAAATCGAAGTAGTTCCTGCATTCCCAGCTAAAGAATATGGCTTAGATAGAAGCATGGTTGCTGCCTATGGACATGATGATAGAGTTTGCGCTTTTACTTCATTTAGAGCAATTTTAGAAATGGATGAGGTCGAAAGAACTTCGTGTTGCGTTTTGGTTGATAAAGAAGAAGTCGGAAGTATTGGCGCAACTGGAGCCCAAAGCAAATTCTTTGAAGATGCAATTAGCGAAGTAATTGATAAAGTTGAGGGATTTAGTGAACTTAAATTAAGAAAATGTTTGAGCAATTCTAATATGTTAAGTAGTGATGTTTCAGCTGGTAGTGATCCACTCTTCTTGAACGTTTGTGAAGCCAAAAATTCTTGCTTTTTAGGAAAAGGTATTGTTTTCAATAAATACACAGGAGCTAGAGGAAAAAGTGGATGTAATGATGCAAATGCTGAATTTATTGCACATTTAAGAGATATTATGGATAAGGACAATATTTATTATCAAACCTCTGAACTTGGTAAAGTTGATCAAGGTGGCGGTGGAACAATTGCTTACATCTTAGCAAATTTAAATATGAATGTTATAGATGCTGGTGTTCCTGTTCTAAATATGCATTCACCTATGGAAATTGTTGCTAAGGTTGATGTTTATGAAGCATATGAAGCTTATAAAGTCTTCCTTAAAAACGCTTAAATTTAGATTTATAAGTCATTGAAAGTACAATTCTTCAATGACTTTTTTATAGTTTAATTTAATTATACTTTTAAGTATAATTATTCCGAAGGTGCAAGGTATGGAAAACGAAAAAGCAAAAAGTGTTAATAAAAGAAATGGTACATTACTAACTTTATTATTGGCTGTTCCAATTTTTTTAGGGGTTATATTGTACGTAACATATTGTTCGATAACTCCAAATTATGTATGGATTTATGATAATGTTGTTGTTACCAAAACAAGTAAAGAAGATGCTAAGTATTATTCAATAGCAAATAATGTTATTAAAACTAATTTAAAAGCTGATAATGAAAAATATTACTCAACCGATTCAAATTCTAAAGAATTATTTCGTGTAGACCTTGCAGACTTAAATAACCGAAATAATAAATATGCAAAACTTATTTTAAATTTCTCTTGCGAAGTAATGATTAATTCTAATAATGCAACATTTGTATCGAAACCTAAAATTGATTTTCTTTTAGATGGTGATGTAATAAACACTTTAACTCTTAAGAGCGAATCTCTTACTTCTTATAGTGTTAACGAAATTGATTTTAAGAATAGTAAAGAGTTGATTGTAAATATAAAAACGTTAGGCATTAGTGAAAATAGTTCGAATCCTTCGTTAAAATTTAAAGATGTTAAGGTAAAAGTGTTAGGAGAATAGTATGACATTAGAAGAAAGATTTAAAAAATATATTTCATATGAAACTATGAGCAGTGAGACGTCAACAACTTATCCTTCAACTAGTTCGCAATTGGAATTTGCTGATATTTTGGTTGATGATTTAAAAGAAATTGGTGTAGAAAACGCATATAAAGATGAGTTTGGGTTGGTTTATGGTTTTGTTGATGGAAAAAAGGACAAAACTATTTGTTTAATTGCACATATGGATACTTCACCTGCTTTAATTGGTGGGATTAAAAATCCAAAAAAAGTAGAAAATTATAAAGGTGGAGATATTGTCTTAAATGAAAAATACTCGCTAAGTACTAAAGTTTTTCCTTTTATGAACGATTTAATTGGAGAAGATTTGCTTGTTACTGATGGTGAACACTTACTTGGCGGAGATGATAAGGCTGGTGTCGCAATTATTTTTGAAGTAGCTAAATATTATATTTCTCATAAAGATGAATTCACTTTTAATTTAAGTATATGTTTTACTCCTGATGAAGAAGTAGGTGGTGGTTGGAAACATTTTGATGTTTCAAAAGCTAAAGCTGATTTTGGATTTACTTTAGATGGTGAATCAATTTATGAAGCTAATCATGAAAATTTTAATGCCGCGAGTGCAACAATTACTATTAAAGGTGTAGGAGTGCATCCAGGGTCTGCAAAAGATGTTATGGAAAATGCTGCTTCAATTGCTTGTGAATATCAAGAACTTATGCCAAAAAATGAAGTTCCTGAAAAAACAGATGGATATGAAGGGTTTATTCATCTTTGTTCAATAACTGGCGATGTTGAAAATGCAAAACTTGAATATATTATTCGAGATCATGACATTTCATTGTTGGAAAACAAAAAATCATTGATGAAAAAAGCTGCTGTAGATCTTCAAAAGTTACATTCCAAGGCTGAAATTAATATTGAAATTAATGATGATTATAAAAATATGGCTTATTATTTTAGAGAGCATCCAGAGGGAATTGAACTGATTAATAAAGCCTATCTTGCAAGTAAAACAAAACTTGCTCATACACCAATTAGAGGTGGTACTGATGGTGCTATGATTACTTATATGGGTCTTCCATGTCCAAATTTAGGAACTGGAGATTTTAATCCTCACGGAAGATTTGAATTTGTTTCTTTAACTAAAATGTATAAGATGGTTGAGATTGTTAAACAATTATTGAAGGAGTAGAACATGGAAAGAATATCTTGGGACGATTGTTTTATGGCAATGGCTATTATTGCCAGTAAAAGAAGTAAGGATCCATCAAGTCAAGTTGGGGCTGTTATTGTTGATGATGACCATAAAGTAGTTTCTCTTGGTTATAATGGCATGCCAAGAAATCTTGATGATAAAGATTTGAGTTGGAACAAAAATGAAGGACTGGACAACAAATATTTATATGTTTGTCATGCTGAATTTAATGCTATTTTAAATGTTAGAAATGGAAGTTCAGTTAATGGTTGCACAGTTTATGTAACTTTATTTCCATGTAATGAATGCGCTAAAGCGATCATTCAAACTGGCATTAAAAAGATTATTTATTTAGATGATAAATATGCAGATACAGTTGGAATAAAAGCGAGCAAGAAAATGCTTGATTTGGCTGGCATAGTGTATGAAAAATATCAAGGAAATGTAAAAGAAGTAGTTTTAAAGTAATGAAAGAGAATGCAGTTATTGAAGTAAAAAACTTAACTTATGAATATGAAAAAGACGTCGAAGCTTTAAATGACGTTTCTTTTTCTATTAATAAGGGTGAATATGTCACTCTTATCGGGCATAATGGTAGTGGTAAATCTACACTAGCCAAACTTTTGTGCTACTTACTTGAACCAACAAGTGGAGAAGTTTTATTAAATGGAATTAAAGAAGACGATAAAACTGTAGCGGATATTAGAAAAACGATTGGAATTGTTTTTCAAAATCCTGATAATCAATTTATTGGTTCAACAGTTGAAGATGATATTGCTTTTGGTCTTGAAAATAGAAATATTGAATATAAGAAGATGCATGATTTAGTTCATGAATATGCCAAAAAAGTTCATATGGATGCCTTTTTAAATAAAGAGCCAAGCGAAATTTCTGGCGGCCAAAAACAAAGAGTTGCAATTGCAGGAATTTTAGCACTTGGGTTAAAGATTATAATTTTTGATGAAGCAACTTCAATGCTTGATCCTGAAGGTGTTGAAGATATCAGAAAATTAATTTTTGCTATGAAAAAAGCGGATAAAGACTTAACTTTTATTTCTATTACGCATGATATTGAGGAAGCCTATTATTCAGATAGAGTTATTATTTTAAATAAAGGGAAATTATTTAAGGATGGTAAACCTGAAGATATTTTTAGTAATTTTGAAGATTTAACAAAGATAGGATTAGACATACCATTTGTTATAAAAGTTAAAAAATCACTTAGCGAAAACGGAATTGAAGTTCCTAAAGAAATTAATTCAATTGATGAATTAGCGGGGTATATATGCAAATCGAAGTAAAAAATGTTTCATATACCTATTTTGTTAGTAAAAACGAATCATTTAAAGCATTAGATGATGTTTCTTTTTCGATTGAAAAAGGTGACTTTGTTGCGGTTGTTGGAAAAACTGGTGCTGGTAAATCAACTTTAATGCAAATTTTGAATGGTTTACTTTTGCCTAGTAGCGGAGAAGTAATTATCGATGATTTTATTGTTTCTAAAGATAAAAAAAGAAGAAGTAAAAAATTGTTTTTGCTAAGAAAAAAAGTTGGAATGGTTTTCCAATTTCCTGAATATCAATTATTCGAAGAAAATGTTTTGAAAGATGTTATGTTTGGTCCTAAAAACTTTGGATTAAATGACGAAGAGGCAAAAAAGGTTTCAATTGAGGCTTTAAATAGTGTAGGAATTAATGAAAGTTATTTTAAAAGGTCTCCTTTTGAACTTTCTGGTGGTGAAAAAAGAAAAATAGCAATTGCTGGAATATTGGCCTCTAATCCTGATATTTTGGTTCTTGATGAACCTACTGCTGGATTAGATCCATCTTCTAAAATTGAAATTATGAATCTAATTAAGAAATTACATGAAGGTGGTAAAACTATTATTTTAGTAACTCATGATATGGATGTTGTTATGAAATATGCTAAAAAAGTAGTTGTTTTAAATGATTCTAAATTAGTTAAAGTGACGACACCTGAAAAGCTTTTTAATGAGAAAGATATTGAAAGTTATAGTTTAGAAATTCCAACTTTATACAAATTTAAAAAAGCATTAAAAGATAATGGTTTTAAAAAAGATTTATCGTTAGTTAATGATTTTGATTCATTAATTAAAGAAATAGTTATGGAGAAGAAAAATGGATAGAGTATTTGGAAAATATCGAAATTCTAATACGATTATCCATAAATTAGATAGTCGTTTAAAAATATTTGCACTCATATTGCTTATGGTAATGGTTTTTTTAAGTTATGGAAATTATGCAAATAGTTTTTTGTGTTTAGGAATTATTGCGATTTTTATTGTTATTATCATGATTATTTCTAAAGTGTCTTTTGTGAGTTTTGTTAAATCTTTAACTTCTCTTTGGTTTATGATGTTTTTCTTAATTCTTATAAATTGTCTTATACCTTATGGAGAGTATACGCATCCAATGATAGTTTTTCCAAATGGTTATACGATATATTTTGAAGCGCTTTTTAATTCATTGAAGGTTGTTCTAAGAATTGTTTTAATGATTGCTTTAACAATGATTTTAACAACAACTACGAGTCCTTTAGATATAACTTATGCATTTGAATGGTATTTAACACCTTTAAAAATCTTTAAGTTTCCTACGCAGGTTGTCTCAATGACTATATCCCTTGCTTTAAGGTTTATTCCAACTTTATTAGAAGAAGCAAATAGAATAATGAGAGCACAAAAATCTCGAGGTGTCGATTACAATAGAGGTTTTATTTCTAAAAAAATTAAATCAATAACAACTCTTATCATCCCTCTTCTTGTAAGTTGTTTTTCTAGAAGCGATGAACTTGCTTTGGCTATGGATGCAAGAGGATATGATCCTTATGCCAAAAGAAGTAGATATAGAGAATTACATTTTACTTTGGGGGATTTAATGAGTTTGATTATTTTAATTTTGTTTGCTGGCATCTGCATAACTGCATGTGTGCTATATACGCAATTCAACTATGATTTTATACAATTCATATTTGGAATTGAGGGGACATTCTAACATGAAATATAAAATCATATTTTCTTACGATGGCTCAAAATATTATGGATATGCTATTCAAGATAATGAGAAGAATACTATTCAGGAAGTTGTCGAAAAATCTATTTCAACAATTTTAAATGCAAACACTAAAATTTATGCTTCTGGAAGAACCGATAAAGGAGTGCATGCACTAAATCAAGTAGCAACTTTTGACTGCGAAAAAGCATTAAATATGTCTAAATTTAAAAATAGTTTAAATAAGATGTTGCCTAATGACATTTTTATTAAAAAAGTTTCAAAAGTTAATGATGATTTTAATGCTAGATTTTCAGCTAAATCTAAGACTTATTTATATGTTGTTAATTCAAACGATTACAATCCTTTTTTAAGAAATTTTGAATATACAATTGAAGGATTGAATATGAAATTAATGCGACAGTGTGCAAGTTTATTCATTGGTGAACATGATTTTAAAAATTTTACATCGAAAAAAGAAGACCAAGATAATTTTGTAAGAACTATATATAAAATTTCTTTTAAAAAAACGAAAGACAATCATATTCTTGTTGAATTCAAAGGGAATGGTTTTATGAAGTATATGGTTAGGAAACTAATGGGGGCAATTATTGAGGTTGGAAGAGGTCATATTTCCCTTGATTTTGTTAAGAATTTATTGGCTGAAAATAAAAGAGATATTATTACTTATACCGCTCCACCCCATGCTTTATATTTAAAAAAAGTGGAATACTAAATATTTCTATTTGGTAATTAAAACTAGAAAACAAGGGCCTAGAGTAGTATTATATTGCGGAGGAGATATTTATATGGGAAGACATTTTGAAGTTAGAGCTGCAGCAATGGCTGCAACAGCAAAAGCAAAAAGCGCAATTTACATGCGTGCATCCAAAGAAATTTACATGGCTGCTAAGAAAGGCCCAGATCCAGATAGCAATCTCGCATTACGTGCTGCTATTGATAAATATCGAAAATCCTGTCCAAAAGATGTTATTGAAAGAGCTATTAAGAAGGCCCAAGGTGGTGAAGCTACTAACTATTTAGAAGGTAGATATGAAGCCTTTGGTCCAGGAGGAAGTTTATTAGTTGTTGATACTTTAACTGATAATACAAATCGTGCATTAATTGGTGTTCGTACTGCTGTTACAAGAAAAGGTGGACATTTAGGTAGTGTTATTTATAACTTTAGTCAAGTTGGTTTAATGGATTTTAAATATAGTGGAACTGAAGAATCACTCGAAGAAGCACTTGTTCTTGGCGATGTAGATGTTAAAGAAATCAATTTAGATGATGGTGAGGCTGAAGTCGTAGTTGCTCCTGGCGATTTAGACAAAGCAAAAGCTGCATTAAAAGATTTAGGCGTTGAAGATTATGAATATTGTCAATCAACACTTCTTGCAAATGAAAAAATTGAACTTGAAGAAGAAGACAAGAGAAAGTTCAATGATTTATTAGCAGATTTAGATGATTGTGAAGATGTTCAAGCAGTTTATCATAACGTTAATTTATAATTTAAATTGTATAAATTCCATGCACACAAGCATGGAATTTTTTATATAATATTGAAAAATAGGAGAAACGTATGAAAAGTGTTAAATGGGCGGTAATTCCATGCGCAGGTAAAGGAACAAGATTCTTACCTATTACAAAAGGAATTCCAAAAGAAATGTTGCCAATTGTTGATAGACCAACACTTGATTATATTGTTCAAGAACTTGTTGATAGTGGTATTGAAAATATTGTTTTTATTGTTTCAAAAGATAAGGAATCAATTAAAAAATATTATGATAGAGATGATGAATATGAAGCTGAGCTTCGAAATAATGGCAAAGATGAATATGCAAAAATCATTCACGATATATCTAAAAAAGCAAACTTTTATTATGTTGAACAAAAGGAATTATTAGGTTTGGGTCATGCTGTATTACAGGCAAAAGAAGTAGTGGGCAATAATGATTTTGTTGTTTGCTGTGGAGATGATATTTGTACATATAAGGACATTCCTCCTGTTAAACAGATGATAGATGCATTTTTAAAATTTGGTTGTCATACAGTTGTTGGTGGTCAACTTGTTGAGCATTCACAAATTTCAAAATATGGTTGTATGGATGTTTTAGAAAAAAGTGATGAAAGAACATATAAGTTGAAAGGTATTGTTGAAAAACCAAAATTAGATGAAGCAACGAGTGATTTAGCTTCCCTTGGGAAATGGGTGTTCAACCATAAAATTTTTAATAAAATTGAAACAACCCCTAAAGGAAAAGGTGGAGAAGTACAATTAACTGACGCCATTTCAAATTTAATGAAAGAAGAACCAGTATATTTTTATGATTTTGTAGGAAAAAGATATGATTGTGGCGATAAAGTTGGTTTTATTGAAGCTGTAATTGATATTAGTTTATCAAGAGATGACATTAAAGAAGGCGTTAAACGACATTTAGATAAAATTTCGAAAGAAGGTTAATTTTATGATTAAATACGTTAAAGGTAATCCAGATTTTCTATATGGTGTAATGAATTTACTTAAAAAAATTCGTGAACAATTCAAAGACGAAAACTTAGATATTTACCAAGATGAAGAATATCCAAATATGGATATTATTCTCGATGACTTAAGGAAAAAAGATAGCACATTATTGGCTATTGATGGAGATGAAGTTATAGGCTATATTGCTTCTGAAAGAGCCGAAGACTTTTTTAAAGATTGTTTTAATGGGTTTCCAAAAGATTATTTAAATAAATATGGACTTGATGTTGGAGAAGAGAGATTTGTAGGATTTTCAAGATTAATGGTTGATCCAAACTATCAACATCAAGGAATTGCAACAAAATTATTTGAGCTATTAGAAAAGAAATATGAAGGGTACGTTATTATTTTCTTGGTAGAAAAAAGCAATAGAAAAGCCCAAAGATTATATGCTACTTTAAATTATAAATGTTTGAGTCTTGAAAAATTCCCTTATGGCGAATATTACGTCTATATTAAAAATCAATTATTGTAATATTGAAGGAGCGACCGTGTTGGTTGCTCTTTTTTTAAATAATTCTTGATTTTTGAAATTCTACCCCCTACATAATAAATAAAAAAGGAAAGTTATAATGTTAGGTGCAATTATTGGTGATATGGTAGGTTCCATATATGAATTTACTTCGATTAAAACGAAAGATTTCGATATTTTTAATTTGAATTCTAGAATGACAGATGATTCGTATTTAACAATTGAAGTTGCAAAAGTTTTAATGAAATATTATCCACTTTCATATGATGAAAATATTTTAAGTTCAATAAAGAACGATCTTATTACTAACTTTATTAAGACATGTAAAAATCACATATATGCTGGCTGGGGAAATATGTTTTTTAAGTGGTGCTTGAGTACAAACCATAGTCCTTATAATTCATTTGGAAATGGCTCGGCAATGAGGATCTCTCCTGTTGCATATGTTGCAAAAAACGAGGATGAGGTGAAGACTTTATCAAAAGCAGTAAGCGAGATTACGCATAATCATCCTGAAGGAATTAAAGGAGCAGAAGCGATTGCTTTATCTATTTTTCTTGCTTTAAATAATAAGAGTAAAGATGAAATAAAAGATAGAATGATTAAGGAATATTATCCTTCTATCGCTAATTTAGATTTTGAAAAACTTCTTATTGATTATAAATTTTCTTCAAGATGCGAGGATACTGTTCCAGTTGCAATATATTGTTTCTTAATTTCAAATTCTTTAGAAGACTCGATTAGAACAGCCGTTGCAATTGGAGGTGATACGGATACAATTGCTTCAATGACTGGAGCAATCGCAGAAGCTTATTATCAAAAAGATAAATTATCAGCTTTTGAAGAAAAGTTTTTATATTTTAAAATTGAACCAGATGTCGAAAGATTAATTAAAGATTTTTATAAAATAGTTGGTATTAAAAAGTTTAATTAAGTAAATGGAGAAAAAACAATAAAAAAAGATAAAAATAGTTAATTTTATATATAAAAAATGCTTTTTCCATTTGTAATCTATACTTTATAAGTATAGAATATTAATCGGCACTAATCTAAAAATTATGTCCCGGTAAGATTTAATTTTTTATGGAGGAATGTGTAAATGTTTAGACAAACAACAAATGTTAAGAAAGAAGAAGTTGCCCGTAAATGGTATGTAGTTGATGCTACAGACAAATCACTTGGTAGACTTGCAAGTGAAATTGCAGTTTATTTAATGGGTAAAGAAAAACCTTCTTATACTCCAAACGTTGATTGTGGCGACTATATTATTGTTATTAATAGTGATAAAGTTTCATGTAAAGGAACTCCACACAAAGCTATTGATAAAAAATATTATAACGTTAGCGGTTACAATGGTGGTATGAGAGAAAGATCATTAGAAGTTATGCAAAAGCAATATTCTGATGAATTAGTTCAAAGAGCCGTTTGGGGAATGCTTCCAAAAGGAAGACTTGGTAGACAAATTTTCAAGAAATTATTTGTTTATAAAGGCGCTGAGCACAAACATGAAGCTCAAAAACCAGAAGTTCTTGAATTCAAAAGTTTAGGAGGTAACAAATAATGGCTAAGAAAAATGATGTTTTCTACGGAACTGGTAGAAGAAAATCAAGTGTTGCTAGAGTTTATTTAAAGGCTGGCAAAGGAGATATCATCGTTAATGGAAAACCAGTTGATGAATATTTCCCATTTAAAGTCTTAGTTCTTGATTTAAAGCAACCTCTTGAAATGGTAGGAGCAACTGAAAAATACGACATTTCTGTCACTGTTAAGGGTGGTGGATTCCAAGGTCAAGCAGGCGCTCTTCGTTTAGGTATTGCTCGTGCATTACTTGAAGCTGGCGAAGATCGTGCAGTCTTAAAGGCTAATGGAATGCTTACAAGAGATAGCAGAGCTAAAGAAAGAAAGAAGTACGGTCTCAAAAAAGCAAGACGTGCTCCACAATTCTCAAAACGTTAATCTCTTATTACATTTGCTTAATAAACATAAAAGGTATCCAAAATGGATATCTTTTTTTGTGGAGTTGTTGTAATATTAATAAAGAAGCGGTGGTTAACTTTGTGGGACGTTTTACGAACTCGAGAAAATCTTTGCGGCATTATAATGACTGCGTATTAAGAACCCCCGCTTCATTTTTATTTGGAAATTATTAAAATTTTCAAATAAAAATGTACGATTGCAATTTCTCGTACATTTTATCAATAACAATTTCATATGTGACTTTTTAATGGTCATGCATGATTTAGTATAGTTATAGTCGATTAATTTTCACTTGTGACTTCTTTTTGTGGAAGATTATTTTCAGGCTTATCGTTTTTGTAAATGAGTTTTAAGAAGATAGGTGTAAGTAATGAACTTAAAATAATTAATAACAAAATAAATGGCATAATTGGTTGGTCCTCAGGAATTATTCCTGCATCAATTCCTGTTTTTGCTGTAACGATAACAACTTCAGCTCTTGCCATCATTCCAACTCCAATTACTGAAGCTTCCTTAAAACTAAATTTAGTCATTAAAGCTCCAAGTCCGGCCCCTAAATATTTTCCAAGCAAAGCAACGACTACATAGATTAATCCAAATACAATGAACATTGTATTAATTGAAGATAATTCAAGATCATATAAAGATAAAGCAACAGAAGCAAAGAAAACAGGAGCGAATAAAACTCCAATTTCTGATTCTGTTTTTTGATCTAAATAATCTTTTGGTTTTGTAGTTGATAAAATTAATCCGGCAATATAAGCACCAGTAATATCAGCTACTCCAAAAAATCTTTGAGCACAATATGCAAATAAAAAGCAAATTCCTAATGAAAAAATTGGAATTCTTCTATGATGTGGCCATTTTGAATCTAACCACATAAATAACTTTTTGATTGGGAATGCTAAAATTAAAGAAATAATAAAGAAAGCAGCCATCAAACCAATCATTATTAAAATGTTTAAGACTTGATTATCTACATATTGAGTAGAAGTTGTTTTACCATCCAATGAAATAATTAAGGATAATAAAATAATACCAATAATATCATCTAAAATTGCAGCACTAACAACACAAGTTCCCGCTTTTGATGTGAGTTTTCCTAATTCTTTTAATGTTGCAACTGTTACACTAACTGATGTTGCAGTTAAGATTACTCCATAAAAAATATTAGTCATAATCGAGTTAGATGGCATAAATAAATAACCAAGTAATGCACCTAAACCAAGTGGTACTAAAACACCTAAACAAGTAATTAAAATAGCAGGTCCTCCAACAGATTTTATTTGTTTTAAATCTGTTTCTAAACCAGCATTAAATAAAATTAAAACAACACCTATTTTTGCAAGTCCATTAATATTTTCTTCGGTATAATCTGTAAAAACAGTTTGACCTGGAATAAGTTTTATAAGGCCAAGCAAAAGTCCAGCAAGTAAAAATCCTACTACTTGTGGTAATTTAAATTTTGCACTGAAAATTGCTAATACTTTTGCAACGATAAGGATTAATGCAAGTGGCAAAAGTAACGTATAAGGTTCATTACTAGTAGTAGAAGTTAAAACATTTATATAATTCATAACTAATTTGTCTCCTATTTAGACACGATTGTTATTATACTCTTCTAAAATTCAATAAGTTATAAATATATTTATAAAGAATAACAATATTAAAGTGTTTTCATCAATTCATCTATTGAAGAA
>CAVGUA010000035.1:0-7795 GCA_963632335.1 Parabacteroides goldsteinii | reverse complement strand
ATTTATTGTTGGCTGTTCAAATGGCAATACATCTTCAAATAATAAAAACCAAGATGATTATATATTAGTTAATAAGAATCTAGAATATTATAAAAATCTTACTTTTAATGAACTATATGAAATTAAAGAACAATATTATTTAAAAAATAAAGATTTAATCGATAAAAATATGCCAAATTTTGATGTTTTTAATGATACAAATATTTACCAATATTATGGATCATTTAAACTCGATGATAGTAAAATTGTTATTTTATCTTTGCTTGAAAAAGATAGGGGTTTACCAGGTGTTATGATTGATGTTGTACTTGGAAATTATGAATTTAAATTTAGTGGAATGGCTCCTAGTGTTTACTATTTTAAAAATAAACAATTTTATGCTTTAGAAGAAGCTTATTCAGCAAATTATCTATCTAACGAAGTATTAGAAAAGATGAAAAAAGGAATTTTCTTTTAAATAGATTGATGAGTTGTTACCATAAATTTTGACAATCGATTGTTTCACTTCTTTTTTGAACTAAAATATTCAAGTTTTCCAATATTTTTCTAAATTTAATAGACTTACATTTTATTAGTCTTTTTAAACTTTTCTATTGTATAATAGAAAAGGTACTTTTATGGAAAAAAGAAAATTTAAATTAAACTTAATTATTTTATTAACTACAGCAATTATTGAATTAGCCGTAGGAATTTTTATTTTGTTATATGTGTTTGACTCTTTTGATTTGCAAAGCGCTATTAAGCCTGCAATTTTAGGATATATAGCTTTAGGAGTCACTTTTTTAGATTGTGTGTTGTGCCTTGTTATGGTTTGGCTTATGAATATCCTGAGAGAAAAAAGCGATATTCAAATAAGTGATGTAATTGGTGCAGATATTAAGGAAGTTTATCTTTTTGGTAAAGTTGGACTTTTAATAGTTAATGAAGATGGAATTATTTTATGGACTAGTGATTTGCTTCAACAAAGGCAAATGAATGTCATATCAAAAAATATTTTTGATATTTTCCCAAAATTGAGCGAATTCAATAATAAAAACAATGCAAGTGATACGATTTTGATTAATGATGGAACTTATGATTATCAAGTTAAATATTTAAGAGCAGCAGGTCTTTTCATTTTTAAAGACAATTCTGATTATGAATATTTACTTAGATACAACAAAGAGCAAGCTACTTGTTTAGGTATCATTATGATTGATAACTATAGTGATATTGTTGGTAATTCAGATGTTGTTAGTGACATTATTACTCAAGTTAAAGATATCATCAATAATTACGCTAAAAAATACAATTGTTTGCTTAGAGCTTATCGTAATGATGCATATTTTGCTGTTTGTAATTATGCTTCGCTTGAGCAAATGAAGAAAAATGGGTTTAGTCTTATTGATGAAGTTCGTAGAATTCCTGCAAAAGAAACAGTCAAACCTACTTTATCTATTGGTTTTGCACACGAATTTCCTGATGTTTTAAAATTAAATGAAATGGCAAGTAATGCAATTGATATTGCTATGAGTCGTGGTGGCGACCAAGTAGTTGTTTCAAAATATGGTAGCGAATTTGAGTTCTATGGCGGAAAAAGCGAAGCTGTTGAAGTTGGTAATAAAGTTAGAATTAGAGTTTTCAGTGACTCGCTTATGAGTTTAATACAAAGATCATCAAATATTCTTATTATGGGTCATCAAGATATGGATATGGATGCTTTAGGAAGTTGTCTTGGTGTAAAAGCCATCTGTGATTTTTTAAAGAAAGAAGCTTATATTGTTTATGATCCAAAACTAACTGAGAGAAAAACAAGAACTGCTTTGACTTCACTTTATGATAGAGATGAGATGAATAAAATGTTCTGTTCACCACGTGAAGCTCAAGATATGGTCAAACCTGAAAGTGCAGTTATCGTATGTGATATTTCAAAACCAGGAATGACAATGTGCCCACCTATTCTTGATAAAACCGATAAAGTAGTTGTAATTGATCATCATAGAAGGGCTACAGATTTTATTGAAAATCCAGTCTTATCTTATATTGAACCAAGTGCATCAAGTGCAAGCGAATTGATAGCAGAAATGATTCATTATAATAGTGTTGCTACTAAGATTCCTTTAGATTCTACAATGGCAACTCTTATGTTAGCTGGTATTTTCTTAGATACTTCATTTTATAAAGCAAAAACAACTGGACTTCGTACATTTGAAGCATCAATGATTTTGAAAGAATATGGTGCAAACAATAGTCAAGCTGACGATTTATTAAAAGATGAATATGAAGAATATGCTTTAATTAATAAGATTATCAGCACTTTAAAAACACCATATTATGGAGTTGTTTATTGTGTTTGTGATGAAAATGAAATTGTTGAAAGATCAACATTAGCTAAAGTTGGAAATCAATGTATCCAATTTAAGGGCGTAAATGCATGTTTTGTAATTGGTAAGACAAATGAAGATGAAGTTAGAATTAGTGCTCGTAGTGATGGCACCATCAATGTCCAAATCTTAATGGAAAAAATGGGTGGTGGCGGACATTTCTCAAGTGCTGCAAATTGTACTAAAAATACAACTATTAAAGCTGTCGAAACAAATTTGCTTGATGTTTTATCGACTTATTTAAGCGAAGCAAGAAGCAAAAATAATGAAGAGAAAGGAAATTAATTATGGAAGTAATTTTATTAAATGATGTTAAAGGTGTCGGCAAAAAAGGCGAGATCGTTAATGTTAGTGATGGATACGGAAACAATTTTTTAGTTAAAAAAGGTTTAGCTGTTAGAAAAACAACTGATTCATTAAACCAATTAAAACGTGAACAAAGAAAAGAAAGTGAAAAACAAGCCGAATTAAAAGCTGAAGCTGAAAAAAATAAAGTAATTTTAGAAGGACTCACTTTAGAGTTTAAAGCTAAAGCTGCTAAAGATGGAAGAATGATTGGCGAAATTTCGACAAAAGAAGTCGCAAAAGTTCTTGAAACTCAATATAAGATTGTTATAGATAAAAGAAAATTTGTTGATAAGATTCGTATAAATGCATTCGGCATCTCAAGGTTACATATTGAATTATATAAAGGTATTGTTGCTGAAATTAAAGTGCATGTCAGCGAGGAAAAATAATGGCTGAAAAGAATTTGCCACATAATGATGATTTAGAAGAAATTGTTCTTGGTATGATGCTAATGGATAGCAAATCATGCTTAGGAGCATTAACAGAATTAAACGATGATGATTTTTTTATTGATAATGTAAATCATCGTGCTGTTTTTCGTGCAATTAAACAATTATCTATATTAAATAACCCGATTGATATTCATACTGTTTCGGATTATTTAACGAAGGCAAAACTTTTAGATGCTATTGGCGGAGTTGATTATTTAATTAAATTAACCGATAAAGTCACTGGTTTTTCAAACTTGACTTATTACACCAACACTTTAAAAGATTATAGTTTGATAAGAAATTTAATAACAACATCGAATGAAATTGTTGAAGAAGCATCAACCAAAAAAGTTGAAGATTTTTCTAAATTTGCAAGTGAAGCAGAAGCAAAAATTACCAGAATTACTGCAAATAGAAAAATTAAAGGTTTTCAAAAAGGTGAAGAAGTTGCCCATGAACTCGGAAGAGAAATTGATGAAATGAATAAGGGAAATGGCAACGCATTTACTGGATTAACTACTGGATATTCAAAGTTAGATGGGATTTTAAATGGATTACAAAAAGGAAGTTTAGTTGTTTTAGCAGCCCGTCCTTCTTGTGGTAAAACAGCACTTGGTTTAAATATTGCCTATAATTGCGCGTCAAAATCTAATCGACCAGTTGCTTTCTTTTCAATTGAAATGTCTAGCGAAGAAATAATGAAGAGATTATTTTCAAATAGAGGATATGTACCACTTGATTATATTAACAAGGGTTTCTTAAATAAAGAGAGTAAAGTTAGACTAAAAGAAGCTGAAAAAGAAATTTCTCAAGTACCACTTTATATTGATGATACTGGTGGAATTTCGCTTAATGATTTAATTACAAAAGCAAAGAAATTAAAAAATGATTTAGGCGATCTTGGTTTAATTGTTGTTGACTATATTGGTAAAATTACAGTTAATTTAAAAGTTGAAGATAAACGATATGAAATTGACCGTGTTACAGGTGCTTTAAAGCAACTTGCAAAAGATTTAGAAGTTCCAGTTTTGGCTTTGGCTCAAGTTAATAGACGTGTTGAAGATAGAGATTCTGCAATTCCTGAATTAAGTAACTTAAAAGATTCTGGTTCTATTGAGCAAGATGCCGACCAAGTTATGTTCATTTATAATCCAAATCAAGCAACTTCGAACTTTAAGAAAAAAACTAATGGAAAAGATAATGAAAGTAATCCTCAACCTGGAAGCATAAACGATATGAAGGCTCAAGAGGAGAAAACTAAAAATACTCAAAATGGTGAATTAATCAAAGTTATGGTTAAGAAAAATAGAAATGGTGCTTTGGGTGAGATATTTTTGTTATTCTTTAAAAATTATCAAAGATTTGATAATCCAAGCGATGAAGCAATTCAAGAATTTGAAAAATATTATAACGATAAATAATTATGAAAATGCATGTAATAAGTAGTGGTAGCAAAGGTAATGCTAGTATTATTTACGATGATTCCACAACTATTTTAATTGATATGGGAATTTCTATAAAAAGGTTAAAAGAAGGATTAGAGGAAATTAATAAAAGAATAAGTGATATTAATTTTTGTCTTTTAACACACGAACATAGTGACCATATAAAAGGAGCGTCTTATTTAGATGCAAATTTATTGTATTCTCGATCAGGAACGATTAATGTTATAAAAAATCATGAACTTGAAGTTTTTAAGAATTACCTTTTTGGCGACATTATAGTTACACCATTATTAACTAGTCATGATGCTATTTCACCTTGTGGATTTTTATTTGAGCAAGGCGGAGAAAAGATTGCTTATTTAACTGATTCTGGATATATTCCTGAATGTACTTTAGAATATATACATAATTGCGATTATTATTTTATAGAGTCTAATTATGATGAAAAAATGTTATTTGAAAGTTCCAGACCAGAATTTTTAAAAAATAGAATTGCAGGTGAATTTGGTCATCTTTCAAACAAACAAAGTGCAACTTATATGACAGGTTTAGTAGGAGAAAAAACAAAAACTATTATGCTTGCTCATTTAAGCGAAGAATGTAATATACCAGACGTTGCAATTGAAACGTATAAAGCGATCTTTAAAGAACAAAAAGTTCCGCTAGATCACATAAAGTGCATATGTGCAAAACAATGGAGCAGCTCTGATTTATGTTAAAAATTAATATTTTTTGTGTTGGAACAATTAAAGAAAATTATTTAAAGGATGCAATTTCAGAATATAAAAAGAGATTAGGGAAATATGCTTCTATAAATATTGAAGAAGTTAAAGAAGCAAAAATCGAAAGTTTTGAAAATGAAAACTTAATAAAAAAGACTCTCGATGAAGAAGGCGAAAGAATCTTAAAGAAAATTAACAAAGATGATTATTTAATTCTTGTTGATCTTCATGGGAAAGAGATTTCAAGTATGGAATTTGCTGAAGTGATGTCAAATTTAAAAAATAAAGGATGTTCCACAATTGATTTTGTTATCGGTGGGACGCTAGGATTAAGCGATCAACTACGAAATCGAAGCAATTATAAATTATGTTTATCAAAGATGACTTTCCCTCATCAATTAACAAGAGTTATATTGCTTGAACAAATTTATAGAACATTTAAGATTAATAACAATGAAAGTTATCATCATTAAGAGGTGGATATATGGAACAAGTGGAATTTAAACAATTTAAAAAAATAGGAGATAACAATTCTCTATATGAAGAATATGAATTAGATGATGGATCTAGATTTTTTGTTGAGCCTAATTTTTATTCGCAATTAAAATTTTTAAAAGATACTTATGTAGATGAATTTCCTAAAGTGATGGAAGAGCTTATCAATAATGTAAAAAGGAATAAAAAAGTTGTTTTTACAGCGGATTTTGAAAATCCAGTTGTTCATGAAGATGGTTTTGTTTATCAAGAGATTGAAGATATAACAGATAAAATCCGTTTATTTTCTGGATATATTAGTCGCGGAAGTGATTATGGCGACTAAAAAAGCCAAATCAACTTAATAATGTGTTAAAATCCATATCGAAAAAACCTCCTATGTTTTAGAATTTGAACAAAACTAATTATAAGAGGTTTTTTCATTACCAAATAGTTTAATAACTATAAATTTTAAGGGGTATATCAAATTTTTTATTCCCCCTTAGATTTTATAGAGCCGATTTATAGAGACTAAAAAACCAGCGATTCATCGCTGGTTTATATTTTTATTTTACAACTGGAGGATTATTTGGAGATAAGGTTTTCATGCTTAACCACATGATTCTAAATCCAAATGTCATAACAAATAACATTACTTGATATTGTGAGAGCCAGAAACCAAGAATTAAAGCTAAAAGTGCTGGAGTTGCTGTACACCAATAAGCAATGTTGAAACATTGTTGGAATTTAATTCCTCTATTTGGATTGTTTTTACCTCTTGTTAATAAGAAGATGACTAAACCCATTAATAAGACAATACCTGAATTAACAGCCGCAATAATTCCTGTTTGAGTTAAAGTTACTGATTTTCTTGTAGTAATATAAATTTCATCAACTAAACCTTTATAATTAGTTAATGTTGAACTAACATTTGCAAGTCTTGTTGATTCTTTGGTTACTAATAAATCAGATAATTTAGTATGATTTGCACTCAAATTTGCATAATCACCATAAATTCCACCGGCTGCATTATATGCACCTGGTTTATATAATCTTGTAGTAAATGATTTAGTAGTGAAAATTACAAATGAAGCGTCTCTACCATCTGTTGCATTGACTTTTGTAGATGAAACTGTATTTAAAAATGTATTAACATATTCATCGCTAAGTAGAGTTGTATCAAGGTAATAAACTTGGAAATCTACAAATTTAGCACCATCACTTTTTGTGATTTTGTGTTCATACAATAAATAATTATTGCTTGATTCTGTAGTGGCTCCAGTTAAAGTGCTTTCGCCATTTTTAAAGGTAATATCATATCCTTTTTCTTTAGCATCTTCTAAGAAACTATACAAACCTTCGTCATAGTTATAAACTGCTGAACTACTAAGGAATGAACTTCCTTTTGATGTTGCTGCACTTACTGTTATTGGAATAAGTGAAACAATAACTGAAACAACTGCCACTATAACAGCAATATACCATTTTTTATGTAAACCGAATTGAGTAGCGGTTTGGTTGTCCCATAAACAACGTAAATAATTAACAATATTAGCCCATCCAAATTTCTTTTTAGGCTTAATGATTTTAGCTTTTTGACTCATAAAAATTCCTTCACAAAACAATTTGCTTTAATAGTATAAACTATTAAAGGTTTAAACACAAAATGAATATATCAAAATTGATTGGAGATAAGATTAAGATAAGATTAGCAAAAATATTTTTAATGAAAATACTGCAACTTATAAATGACAACAAAATTTAAAAATGACAACAAATGACAACAAAATTTCAAAATGACAACAAATAACAACAAATAACAACAAAATATTTTTATGATATATTAATTAAAAAAGGAAGTAAAATTTATAACATATACAAGTCCATTTAATGTTTCTTTTGGTGAAGAACCAAAATGTTTTATTCCTAGAGAAAATGAATTTAATGAAATTATATCGGTTTTTTATCTGAGGATCCAAGGAGTAAAGTTTACCTTATTGGTGGACCAAGAG
>CAVGUA010000034.1:0-15517 GCA_963632335.1 Parabacteroides goldsteinii | reverse complement strand
AATGGAAATTGTGATGATCAAGTTGATCAAATGGTCTTAGATTTTAAATTAAATAAAGAATTACATTTAAATTTATTTAATCATAATTTTTATTTAGTGCATGGTCATCATCTTGATGAAATAAAAAATATGAGTACTGACACAATTGTTTTACATGGTCATACTCATATATTTGGTGTTTATCAAAAAGATGGAATTACTTTTATTAACCCAGGCAGTATTTCCATTCCAAGAAACGGACTTCCAAAAACTTATGCTTTAATGGACGAAAAAGGAATAGAAATTTTAGATAAAAACGACAATGTCTTATTGAAGTTTGATTATAAAAATTAATTATTCGTCGGAATTAAGTATTGCGCGCCAAAATAGATAATTGTATAAGAAACATATATTGCAACCAATGTTATATATCTACTTTTTGGTATTTTTACACTTCTAAATTCAGCAGCCATTGTTAAAACTAAATAGCCAACAATAAAGATTACAGATAACAAAATATAATTTACAGGATTTTTGTTTGCATTAATAAGCATCAACGAAATCGTAAAAAGAATAGGCACCATAGTTTTATAGCCAAACCAAGTATTGCTTTTCTCGTCAGTATCTTCGTTTTTATAATTTTTAATATGTTTAAAAATCCCAAACGAAGCTAAACCAGCTAAAACTAGTTGAATTACAAAACAGATAACAATCCAAGTGATATGCACATTTTGTAAGCTAAAACTATAGTCTGGCATTTGTGTCTTTAAGAAATATTTATAAAAATCAGTTACTTTATACATTAACCCATATGGAGCCAATAGATAACTCCAACGCCAATCAAGTAGATTATATTTTCCAGTAAACAAACTATATGTATAGTTAATGCCCTCATTAATTAATGTAGTAATTACTGTAAATAAAGCTATAAATAAGATTGAATCAACAACATTATTTGCTTTTATTACAAAGAATGAGCAAATTATATACATAAATAAAGCTGCGACAAGCAGTAATAAATACATTGGTAAATATTGAATTATATAAAAATTGGAACCTCTAATAATAAATATGAAGAAACCAATAAAATAGGATAAAGTAAATGGAATAATTATTTCAATAAAACCAACAATTAATTTTTGTATATACAATTCGTTATTTGTTAATGGTAAAGAAAAATATACATCTACGGCGTTTTTATTCTTATATCGAGCAAAATTTAAAATAGGAATTATTGCACATGCAAGCGCTAAAATTATTACTATTTCATAAGTATTTGGATCTGGATATCTAAGATATATCGCATAATCAAAGCCATTTGGCTCATAATGGCATTTCGTAAAAACACAAGATATATCATAAATCGAGATAAAAATAACACTTAAAACAATCATTAATGGTAAAGCTTGTTTCAACAAATATTTAATACTATTTTTCATCTTCCATATATCCTTTCTTATTCACTTGATAGATGAATAAATCTTCAAAATTAAGAGGAATAATTTCTAATAATAAAGGCTTCATCTTATTTAATTCATTCATGACATCGTTTTTATTTCCTTTAATGACAAGTTTTAACACCCTTCCTGTTCTAGAAAAATGAATTACATTAAAGTTTTTAAAATCTTCTTTACTTTTTTCGTTATTAAAAACTATTTGATATGTATTTATGTTTGCTTTATCTTCCCCTAAATCTCCACTATACATAATTTTACGATTATCCAATATTCCATATAAATCGCATAAATCTTCTAATTCTCTTAAGGAATGAGAAGATATTATTACCGTCATTCTTTTATTGTCTAAAGCTTCGAATAACGCCCTTTTAAAAATAAGTCTTGCTAATGGATCGAGTCCATCAAAAGCTTCATCAAGTAACAAATATTTTGGAGAAATAGCAATTGTTAAAGCAATAAATAATTGACGCTTCATCCCTTTTGAAAAATTATTAATAGTCTTGTTTAATGGCAAATTAAATTCTTTCAATAATTTATTAAATGTAGCCATATTAACATCGTAATAAGTGTTATAAAAATTCAAAAATTTATCAACTGTCCAGTTTTTAGGGTAATATGGGTTATCGCTTAAAAAGAATAAATCTTTCTTTACATTTGGGTTGTTATAAACATTTTGTCCATCATATAATACTTCGCCTTGTTCAGCTTTATATACACCAGACATAATTCTTAAAAGAGTTGATTTTCCAGCCCCATTTATACCGACAAGGCCAAAAATTTTTCCATCTTCAATTTTAAATGAAACATTATCTAAAACATTTTTATCACCAAAGTTTTTGCAAACATTTTTTACCTCAATCATGCTTTAACCTCCATAAACTTCATTAATAATTTGAATTAATTCATCTTTATTAAGCCCCGAATCTTTAATTTCGATTATTTGTTTCTTAATTTGTGAATTCTTTTTTGATAAATTACTTTCGTTATAGTTTACATAAATGCCCTTTTTCTCTAACGATTTTACGTAACCATCCTTAATAAGTAATTCATAAGCTCTTGAGACAGTGTTTGGATTTACACCAAGCTCAATCCCAAGTTCCCTTACACTTGGAAGTTTATCTCCATCTTTAAAAATACCTAACTCAATAAGTTTTTTGTATTCTTCATAAATTTGTTCAAAAATTGGTAAATTAGTTTTTAAAATCATAATAAATCTGTATTAACTGTATTAATTGTAGCTATAAAATTAATCTAAGTAAAGACCATTTTATAAAAACGAAATTTCTTTTTGCATTTTAAAGTTTTCAAATATCAATTAAAATTAATGTGTAAAACAAAGGAGAATGAGATGAATCAAGTAGAATTAGATGAAATTAAGAACCTTCCAGACAAATATAAACCATTAACAGCATGGGCATATTTTGGTTATAGTATTTTGTTTGCTTTACCTGGTGTTGGATTTATTTTAACAATTGTGTTTTCTTTAGTCGGTTCAAACATTAATAGACGTTCTTTTGCAAGATCATATTTTTGTGTTTGGATTATATTAATTATTGCATTAATTATTTTCTTTATTCTTGGCGCAATGGGTAAAATAACGATGCCTGCTAAATAAAATTTTATTTTTAAGATAACGTGCTAAAGTCCAATTATTTTGGACTTTTTTCATATTCGAATTTGGAAAAATAGCGATTCAACAAAATATATTTCATATTCGACGTCGAATTTACCAAATAAAAAGGTTTGAACTTAATCAAACCATTTTTGTAAATTTGGAGCTTCCAGACGGATTTGAACCGCCGATCGTTGAGTTGCAGTCAACTGCCTTACCAGCTTGGCTATGGAAGCAACTTGCTTAAATAATATATCACAAAGCCTTCGCTTTGAAAACAGATTTTACTTTAACTTCGCATTAAACAAGCAATATCAATATTAAAAAGACTAGAGTTCATACATGATTTAACCCTAGCCATAAATGATTTTTAATCCTTGGCACGCAAAGATTTTCTGTGTTTGATACGTGCCTTTTTAATTAATTTATAACAAGCAAGATATCCAATAAATGAAACAAGTGAAGCAATAACAACAATCGTAACCCAAATTGGTAAAGGATTAACTTTGACATTCTCCCACATAGTAACAATTGAATCATTCGCCCTTCCAAAATCTTTCATAATACAAAGATGGTCGATTTCACTCTCTTCAGGATATTGAGCATGTAATTGACGTTTTGTTTGTTCTGGTAAGCATCGAATAACTGTATCACTTTCTTCATCTTCTAATGTTCCATCAAAGAAATATCCAAGATCATATTCAACTGTTTCTTCTCCATCTTCTGCGTCATACCAATCATGAATTAAACTCAAAACTTCATCTCCCGCAATAAATGATGAATATCCAATATAATCCATATTCATTGCAGCTTTTTCAGGAATTGATAAAAAATCAATAAAAGCATAAGCTGCACAAAGATTTTGTCCTTGGCATGATTCAGGTATACACCATCCATCAAACCAAATATTTGCACCATATGAAGGAAGTGAATAATAGAAATATTGTCCATATTCTTCTGCTTGGTCCATTGAATAAACGGCATCTCCACTCCAAGCAAGATTAACACCAACTTTACCAGTTACAATATCAGTTTTTCCAGTATCTACTTCAAAACCATAGATTCTATCTTTAAGTTCAATTAAAGCACTTTGTACTAACGAAATTGTTTTATCATCACTTCTATTAAAGATTTTATTAATTTCGCTTTTATACGTATCTTTATCTAATTCACCCTTTTCATATTTTTCTTGCAAATTCTTAAATTCATCATTAAAAACATGCATAATGCCCATTGAATATGTATCACGAATACTATCTTTTATGGATGCAATTTTAGCATAATCATCATTTTCCCATAAAATATTCCATGAATCAGGTTGAGTAAAATCTTCAATAACTTGTTCTTCGCTATAACCTTTATCAAGCAAAGTTTGAGCACCAGGATTATAAACAAGCCCTAAAGTTCCCCACATATATCCAAGAGCATAATCATTCAAAGTTCCCTTTGATGGATCATTTTCATCAATTAAAACTCCTTCCAAATTATTAATTAAAAATTTTGATGCATATTTTTTATAATTAGGAACACGATTTAAATCAATTTTTTGAATTCTTGTACTATCTAAGCCATCAAGATTTAAAGCTAATTTTTGAATCATATAATCACTAGGAGCCATTAAATCATAAGTGGTCTTATTAAGTTTTAATTCGTTATACATGGTTTCAGGCGTATCAAAAGTATCGTAAATTACTTTTACTTTTTTAGTTAAACCATATGTCTTCATATTTTCTGGTTGATTAATAAAAGTTTCAAATTGTTCAACCATATCTGGATCATCATATGTTTCGCTATCTTCATCATATTGATAAATATAGTCTTGCCAGTTATAAACATGTAAATAAACAGTATCATCAGAATAATTTGTGCCACAGCTTGTTGCAGTAAGACCAATTGTTAAAAAGGAACCGATAATAGTAAATAATTTATGTAATTTCATTTAATAGTCCCTCCCTCTTCTCTTCTTTAATTTATGATTTTGTTTAGAGTTATAGAAAGTTACCAAAACAGCAACAATGATAACAGCGATAAAAATAAGTGTAGTTAATGCTCTTAATTCAATAGGAATTGATTTCTTTTTGATAACACCTTGAATATAAGTTGAAAGTGTTTGAATTGATTCATTTCCATTAAGTAATCCAGGACCTCTTGTAAATGCTGTAACAATAAAATCATCTAAAGATAAGCTAATAGAGAGCATAAAACCACTTACGATACCTGGAAGTAATTGTGGAACCATAACTCTTGTAAGAGCTCTACTTGGAGAAGCTCCAAGATCTAAAGCCGCTTCATAAAGAGATGGATCGAGTTGTTGTAATTTAGGTTTAACATTTAAATAAACAAAAGGTGCACATAAAACAACATGACCAATTAATAAAGTCCAAAAACTAAAGATATGGGCTTTAAAAATATATTGCCCCATCATAACAAAAACAAACGTCAAACTTAAAGCAATAACAATTTCAGCATTAACAACTGGAATTTGATTTATATTTTCTATAACAGCTCTTGCTCTTTTCTTTGAATAAAAAGTTCCGATTGCTCCAAGTGTTCCAAGTAAAGTTGAAACAGCTGCACTTATAATAGCAAGAATTAATGTGTTGCCTAATGCAACCATAATATCTTTATTTTTAAAGAGATCACCATATAACTTAAATGTAAAAGTACCCAATGGTTGCCCTATTTGTTGTGAAGTTGAAAAAGAATATGCAATTAAAACAAGAATAGGAACATACATCAAAATTAAAACAAGAAAAATATAACTTCTGGCCAAAATTTTCCTTACCATCTTGAAGTCCTCCCTTCATCTTTTTCAGTAAAATTACGCGTAAGTAACATTGAAATTCCAATTATGACAAGCATAAGCATTGCCATAAAGCTTCCTTGAGACCATTGCGAATTCGCAAAAGATAAGTAAATAGAATTACCAAATAAAGTAATCTTACCTTCACTTAAAACATCACTAATAACATAACTTGACATTGTTGGCATAAAAACCATCATTGATGCACTAACAATACCAGGGATTGATTGAGGAAAAATAGATTTTGTAAAAACCTGAACTTTATTGCATCCTAAATCAATTGCAGCTTCAACTTGTGATTTATCAAGTTTTAGCATCGTTGTATAAAGTGGCAAAACAACAAATGGTAGATAGTTATAAACTAAGCCAATCATTGTTGCGACATAAGGATGAGTTCCTCCCCCAATTCCAAACCAATTTAAAACATCTCTTGTTGCCCATGTTCTTAAAACAAAATTAATCCACATTGGAGTAACAAAAAGCATTACTAAAACTGCATTTTTGTTATATTTTTTGTTGCTTAATAAATAAGCTAAGGGATATCCAATTAAAAGACAAATTAATGTATTTAAAATTGAAAACATCAATGAATTAATTAAAACATTTAATTTGTTCACGGATGAAAAAAATGAGATAAATGCGTCAAAAGTAAAATTTCCATTTCCATCTGTAAATGCATAATAAACAATCATTAAGATTGGCAATATAACAAATAATACGAGGAAAAGAACATATGGAATACAAAGATATTTTCTTTGAAATCTAAATTTCATATTCAGTTACCTCTTTTTTAAGACGTAAACGAATGTCTCCGCTCTTTACATGGATACCAACTCTATCGTGAATATTATATGAATAAGGAGTATTTAAAACGAAATCTTCCTCATCATCAGTTCTTACAAGTATACGATAGTGGTCACCAATATAAACAAGATCAACGATTTCTCCAACGCATTGGCAATCATCACTTTCAATATCATCGACAATATCAATCTTATCAATATCAATTTCAGCAACAACATCTGCATTTTTGAGATCGTATTTTTTCTTAGTTTTATTGACTACTAAATATCCATCTTCATCTAACTTACTATCTTTTATTAATTGAGTTACATCACAATCGAATGGTTGTTCATCAATGCAAACCTGGTTTTTATCATTTATATATGCATCAGTATAAATATTAGTGATGAAATCCTTTTTCATAATATGAATACCATCAGGATAAATTTTTAAACCAACTTCTTCATTTAATGGATAATCAATAGTTGATTTAACAAGTAATTCATTTTTACCAATCATCATTGTGTATTGATAATTAACGCCTTTAAAAACTTTGGTAACAATTTTTCCGCAAAGTTGAGCTTTTGTAGGTTTTATAATTTCAACATCTTCTGGTCGAACAACAACATCAACTTTTTCGTTAAGTGGATAATCATCTAAGCATTTAAAATCATGATTTAAAAATCTAACCATCTTTTTGCCAATCATTGTTCCATTATAAATATTTGATTCACCAATAAAATCTGCGACGAAAGCATTTTTTGGTTCGTTATAAATTTTTATAGGTGTACCGATTTGTTGAATTTTACCATCTTTCATAACAACAATAGTATCACTCATTGTTAAAGCTTCTTCTTGATCATGCGTGACATAAATAAAAGTAATTCCAAGTTTTTGATGCATTTCTTTTAATTCAAGTTGCATATCTTTACGCATTTTTAAATCAAGAGCACCTAATGGTTCATCTAAAAGAAGAATTTCAGGTTCCATAACAATAGCACGAGCAATTGCAACTCTTTGTTGTTGACCACCAGATAAAGTTGAAATATCTCTATCTTCAAGAGAATCAAGATCAACAATTTTTAAAGCTTTTGCGACACGATTATCAATTTCTTTATCAGTTAATTTACGATATTTATAAGCCTGTTCAGGAGTCTTTTTGGCTGTCTCAATATTTTCTAAAATCTCTTCAAGTTTTGCTTTCTTTTCATCTTCAGGCATTTCTTTTATTCTTTTAACTTCATGATAATCTTCTCTTAAACTTTTGATTTTTTGTTTATTAATCTTTAATATTGGATTCCCTTTTTCATCTTTTAATTTAATTGGAACCTTTTTTAAACGTAAACCAAAAGCAACATTATCATAAACATCTAAATGTGGAAATAAAGCGTACCTTTGAAAGACCATATTGATAGATCTTTTATTAGGCGGCATACGAGTAATTTCTCGTCCTTTCAAGAATACTTCACCAGATGTTGGGAATTCAAACCCTGCAATCATACGTAATGTAGTAGATTTACCACAACCGCTTGGTCCTAAAAGAGTAACAAATTCTCCCTTATTAACATAAAAGTTAAAATCATCAACAACTGTTACACCATCGAATATCTTAGAGACATGTCTAAGATCAATAATATAAGAATTATCGGCCATTTTTTAACCCTCCAATTAAAGCTATTCTTGGCCCTAAAACAGGTACCGCAAATATAGGAAAAATATATGCTTAAAAATACAATAAATCAATAAAAATTTTTGACAAAAAAATGCGTTTTTCCAAAAACAGGGATTTAATCGGCACTATCGATTAAACTTTAATTTTTTTAAACGCATTTTTTGATAAAATTTTAATAATATTTTAACAATCTTTTATTAGAAAATTTCTTCGCGAATTATTGTTTCTTCTTTGTCAGGTCCAACACTAATTAAAATTGCTTTAACTTTTAAGAAATTTTCAATGAAAGAAATGTATTCTTTTGCACTATCTGGAAGTTCCTCAAATTTCGTACATTTTGATATATCTTCATCCCAAGACTTAAAAGTTTTGTAGATTGGTTTACAACGTTTAAGTTCGTCAAGGTCAGCTGGATAATAATCAATTATTTTTCCATCAAGTTCATAGTCGGTGCAAACCTTTATTTCTTTTAAGTTGCCCAAAATATCAAGAAGCATGAGTGAAATATATTTGAACCCATTTACATTTTTCGAATATCGAAGTTGAACTAGGTCTAACCAGCCAACTCTTCTTGGTCTATGAGTAACAACACCATATTCATGTCCTTTTTCACGAATAAAATCACCAATTTCATTATCTTGTTCAGTGACAAAAGGTCCTTCACCAACTCTTGTAGTATATGCTTTTACAATTGCAACTATTCCATCAATATAGCCATAACCTATTCCACTGCCAGAAATTGCACCACCACTTGTAGTATTTGAAGAAGTAACATATGGATAAGTCCCAAAATCAACATCTAACATAGTACCTTGAGCACCTTCAAATAAAATCTTTTTATTTTCTTCTTTAGCTTTAGCAAGAATTGAAACTGTATCTTTTACTAAAGGTTTTATCGTTTTTTTAACTTTTTCATATTTTTCAATTGATTCATCTACGTTAATAGCTTCGCCACCATATCTTGTGATTTCTTTATTTTTTTCAAGCAAATGTTCTTTATAAATATCTTTAAAATCATCCCTAATAAAATCACACATTCTTATTCCATCACGTGAAATTTTATCTGTATAGCATGGCCCAATTCCTTTTTTAGTTGTCCCAATTTTTTTATCCTTTAAATAAGCTTCTTTTAACCCATCAAGAGCAAGATGATATTCAAGATCTAAATGCGCTCTACTTGAGATAACTAAATTTTTACAATCATATCCAGCTTCATTTAAGGCTTTAATTTCACTATATAAAGCTAATGGATTAATAACCATGCCATTTCCTAATACATTTAGAGTATTTTTATTAAAAATACCGCTAGGAATAGTTTGCAAATGATAAGTTGTTCCATTGAATTTAACACTATGTCCAGCGTTATTACCTCCTTGATATCTAACTACAATATCTGCTTTATTAGAAAAATAATTAGATACTTTTCCTTTACCTTCATCACCCCATTGAGAACCAATAACTAAAATACAATTCATATTAAATACCTACTTTCTTATATATTTTTTCTATGTTTTTAAAAACATATTTAAAATCAAATAATTCATTAATCTCATCTTTATTAATCATTGATAAAATAAATTCATCTTTTAGCATTAAATCTTTCAAATTTACTTTTTCATCCATCGCTTTAAAAGCTAGTTTTTGAATGTAGTCATAAATTTCTTCACGCGAAATTCGCGCATTATCAATAATATAATTCATAACTCTTCCACTATAAATTACACCAAAAGTTGAATTTATATCTTCTAACATTTTGTCTTCATGCACGATTAGATTTGACACAATATTGTTTAATCTTTTTGCCATATATGCGACTAAATCCATAGAATCAGGGAGATACATTCTTTCGTTAGAAGAATGTGAAATATCTCTTTCATGCCATAAATTATTGTTCATAATTGCAATTTCAAATGAATTTTCAACCATTCTTGAAAGACCACAAATGTTTTCACAACCAACAGGATTTCTTTTATGTGGCATTGCACTACTTCCTTTTTGATTTTTATCAAAAAATTCATTAACTTCATTAATTTCTGTTTGTGATAATAATCTAATTTCAGTAGCAATTTTTTCAAATAAAGAAGAAATAAGGGCAAGAGATGCAACATAACCAGCAATTCTATCTCTTGATAAAACTTGTGTTGCTATATTTGGACATGATAATTCAAGATCCTCGGCAACAAGTTCCTCAAGTTCATATGGCACATTTGAAAAATTTCCGACTGTTCCGCTTATTTTAGCAACTTCAACATTTTTTCTTTCTCTATTAAATCGTTCAATATCTCTATTTAATTCATCTACATAAAGACACCATTTAAGACCAAAAGAAGTTACCTCTCCATGTATTCCATGAGTTCTCCCGATAATTGGAGTAAATTTATATTGAATAGCTTTTTTAATTAAAGTTTTCTTAAAATCATCTAATAATCTTGAGATGTAATCATTTGCATGTTTCAAACTAAGTGACAATGCTGTATCAACAACATCTGTAGAAGTAAGATTGTAATGAATCCACTTTTTTTCGTTTCCTAATTGTTCACTTAATGATCTAGTAAATGCAATTACATCATGCTTAGTTTCAACCTCAAGGTAATTAATTCTTTCAACATCTACTTTAGCTGTATTTTTAATCTTTAAATAATCTTGTTCTGGAACAATACCAAGCCTTGTATAAGCTTTTAAAACTGACAATTCAACCGCTAAAAAGTTATTATAACGACTCGCGAGCGAAAAATAATCCGATACTTCTTTAACATTATAACGATCAATCATAGGATTCTCCTCCTAAATAAAATTATCGTAATATGCACTAAATTTTAGTAGTTCTATTACTTTAAAAATATATCACTATTGGTTAATTTAAACAACGCGTTTTATGTATTGAATTGTCAATTTTAATATGTTATATTAATTGCGCTGGTCCTATAGCTCAGCTGGATAGAGCAACAGCCTTCTAAGCTGTGGGTCAGGCGTTCGAATCGCCTTAGGATCACCAATTAAAAAATGATAGGGATGAGTTAAAATCATCCCTTTTCATTTACATTTTTTTACTTAAAATTTGCGAAATCTTAAATGCCTATTTTTCAAAAAACTATATAGGAAGTCGCTTCTTTTTTATAAAAACTGCTTTTTTGTGATAAAATATTTTCCATAAGGAAGGAATCTTATTTATGAAGCTTTTTAAAAAGTTTATTGCTGAAATTATTGGCACATTTGGCCTTGTTCTATTTGGCTGCGGTGTCACTATACTTTTAGGTTTATGGGGAACTGAAAATCAAAATCTTGTTGTAAATGATTTAGTTATTGCACTTGCTTTTGGTCTCTCAATTATTTGCATGTCCTATTCCGTTGGAAATGTTTCTGGATGCCATATAAATCCAGCAGTATCTTTTGGTTTTTTATTTTTCAATTATTTAAAACCAAAAGATAAAAGAAATTTCTCGTTTGTAGAATTTTTAGTTTATGTTGCTGCTCAAATTATTGGAGCATTTGCAGCCTGTGCAGTACTTTGGTTATTATTTGGAAAATGCAATTATGGCGCAAATCAAACAACTGATTTTTTGAAAAATATAACTGATGATTACTATTTAATTTCTGCTTTTGCAATTGAAACTTTGCTTAGTACGATTTTTGTTTTCGCTGTTCTTGGTGTTACTTCACAAGAAAAAGCTGAAAGAAGATCAGGATTAGTTATTGGTTTAACATTAACTTTGGTTCATATTTTTGGAATACCATTTACAGGAACAAGCGTTAATCCTGCTAGATCACTTGCCCCAGCAGTTTTTGCTTATTTATTCAATGACAACACTACTGCTCTAAACGAACTTTGGGTTTATATTTGCGGTCCTTTATTAGGCGCTATTATTGCAGCTTTCTTATATTGGATTATTACTTTTACAAAAGAAAAGAAAATTGAAGAACCTACTTCAGAAAAAGAACAAGAAGAAAAACAAATTGTTGAAAACCAGGAATCTGAAAAAGAAGCTAAAACTATTATCAAGAATGAAAAAGTTGATGATGTCATCGAAGAAAAACCATTAGTGAAAATGCATGAAAAGGAAGATGATGAAAAACTCGATATTCAAAGAGTAAGTTTTGAAACAAAACTTGAAAAAGCTGATAAAGACTTAAAAGAGAAATATCAGTTATTAAAAGACGAACTTTTATCATATGGTGTTAAATCTCGTGTAAGTTTTAATGGCGATACATTTAGACTTCATAAAATTCAATATGCTTTTATAACTTTGAGAGGAAAATCAATTAAACTATATTTAAAACTTGATCCAAAAAAATATAAAGATTCACCAATGCCAATTAAAGATGAATCTAGCAAGAAAAAGTATGAATTAACTCCATCTGTCATTAAAGTAAAAAGCGACTTAAGTTTGAAACGTGCCATTATCTTAATTGAAGACACAATGAAAGATGCAAAAATTTCAAAAAAAAGTAAAAACTGAAAAATAAACGCTATAATCGTATGAATTTGGAAAAGAGGTGCAATTCTGCACTTCTTTTTTTGAAAAAAATTTGAAAACTTTTTGAATTCCCCCCCTATTAATAGTAAAAGGAGGAATTTTGAATGATTCAAACCCAAACAATCAAAATCTTTGATGACTCCAAAATCAATAGGACATTATGTCAACTATTAAAGGAGGAAAGAATTAAAAAACGTATGTCACTTGAGGAATTATCAAAGAAATCGAGTGTTTCACTTTCAACAATAAGAAGAATAGAAAGCGGAATAGTCGAACCAAGATTAACAACATTTTATAGGTTGTTAGATATTTTAGGTTTAACGCAAAACAAAAAGTTTGTTAAAAAATTAATGAAAAAGAAACTTCTTCATTAATCTAAGCAATCTTTAATTAAATAGTTAAATCAACTATAATGTTTGCTATGAAAAATAAATTTTTAATTGTAGGAGCCGGAAAGCTCGGAAGCTATATCGCTAATTCATTATCTTTAAGCGGATTTGATGTTATTGTCATCGATCAAAATAAAGATAAAATTGAATATTTACCAATAACTTATAGTGGTTTAACTTGTGTTGGAGATGCTACTTTAGTTGATACATTAGAAAATAATAATATCAATACGTGTAAATGCATTATTGTATTAACTGATGATGATAACACTAATATTTTTATAGGTCACCTTGCAAAAGTATTTTTCGATGTGCCAAATATTTTTATCAGGTTAAATGATCCAAAAAAGAATATTTTAGTCGATAATTTAGGAATCAAAACTGTTTCACCATTTATAAGCGGAGTTGAACAAATTGATAAACTTATTAAGGGGGCGAAATAGTTATGAAAATTATTATTTGCGGCGGAACAAACCAAGCATCTTATATCATTGATATGTTTAAAAAAGACAAACGTAAAAAGAATGATTTAGTAATAATTAATGAAGATGCTGATTTTTCAAAGTATCTTTCAAACAAATTTAAAGTACCTGTTATTGTTGGAGATTTTACAAAAACCTACATTCTTGATGACGCTAATATTGTTGGAGCAGACTTATTTATTACTTTAAGCAATTCTGATACAGATAATTATGTTGCCTGTCAACTTGCAAAAAACGTATACAAAGTTAAAAAAGTAATTAGTGCTGTTTCAAATCCTAATAATGTTAAAGTTTTTAAAAACCTAGGAATTGATTCTGCTATTTCTTCTTCATTCTTAATTGGCGAAACTATCAAAAATGAAAGTAATATTGAAGATGTTTTTAAGTCGCTTTCGATTGAAGATGATATGATTAAAATTATTGAAGTAAATGTCAAAGGAAATTTTGTAATTTGTAATAAAGAACTTAAAGATTTAGAAGATTTCCCAGATTATTGCACAATTAGTGCAATCTTTAGAAAACCACACATCATCATCCCAAAAGGTAAAACCGATATAAGACGCGGGGATAAATTGATTATTGTAGGATCTACAAAAGATGAAGAAAAAATAATCCGCTACATAACAAAAGAAGTTGAAGCTCAATAAAAAGGCCTGCATTTTGCGGGTCTTTTATAATGATTTGATTTTTTCTTTAGCGTTTTTTAATTTAGTTTGAGCATTTTTTATTTCAGCTTTATATTTGAATTTAACATCAATAGGTAATTCGCTTGAGTCATCAATATCATCAAATAAATGGTAGATATCATCAATTTTATCTTCAATTTCATCAATTTTATGAATTAAATCATCTTTAAAATCATCAATCAAATCTTTGTCGGTTGAATCTTTACATTTTTCAATTGTTTTTAAAACTGTAATTGTTTCAACATCAATCTTGCTAAGCATTTCATCAAGTTTAATAAGTTTATCTTCAACATTATTCTTAACTTTTATATTATCTCCATTGATAACTATGACAGAATCTTCCTTTTCTTTATTCAAACTATGTTCAAATATAGCCTTATCAAGAGGGCCGAAAACAGAATAATAAATTGGTATAGATAAGAATAATAACCACCATGGATGCCACATTCCAAATGCCATTCCAAGATATAGATATGCAAATGTAACAATTAAAGGAATTGGAAATTGACAAAATTTTCTTTTAATAATAGAAACTGCAATTTGACCTGGAACCGGAATGAGCAAGAACAAAGTCCAATATATTGCCCATGCTCCGTCAACTAAAAAGCCTAAAGTTAAATATGCAGCAATAACCAATAAAGCAATTAAACCAGTAATTATACCTTCTACTTTATTAGCCAATTTCTGTCTCTTTTTCTTTTTTGATATAAAGTTTACATGCGCCTTTAAATCATTATCAATTTTAATACCATTTTCATAATGATAATTCGTTGAACTTTCTCCACCATCATTTACATTTATTCCATTCCTATCAATATCAACACTACTACCATCAACATCTAAAATGTGGATACCATCGTTTGAGATATTTACATAACTTTTGCCATCTTTAACTGTAAACCCTTTTGCGTCATCGTTTTTCTTTTTATCTTTATTTAAAACTTCATCAATTGGTTTATCGCAATTTATAAGATCATCTAAAGATACTCCATAAATCTTTGCTAGCTCTTTTAAATAATCAATAGATGGTGTAACTTCACCACTTTCCCAATTTGATATAGATTGCCTTGAAACATTTAATTGGTTACCAAGTTCTTCTTGAGAATATCCAAATTTTTTTCTAAATTCAAATAATGAATTAATTTATGAAGAAGGGAATTATGAATTAACTTTCTCATA
>CAVGUA010000033.1:0-41493 GCA_963632335.1 Parabacteroides goldsteinii | reverse complement strand
TTAATGGGAATTCAATATTTTTATAAACAGTCATATGAGGATAAAGAGCATAGTTTTGGAAAACTAAACCAATGCCTCTTTTTTCAGCTGCTAAATTTGTGACTTCTTCATCACCAAACCAAATTTCACCTGATGTAGGAGCTTCTAGACCAGAAAGCATATAAAGAGTTGTAGATTTTCCACATCCTGATGGGCCAAGCAAACCAATAAGTTTTCCATCTGGAATAACAATATCTAAATCCTTGACTGCAACGGTGTCTTTTCTATGTTTTTTAGGATCACCTGGGAAAATTTTTGTTAAATTCTTAATTTTAATTTCCATATTTATTCTCCATTCAACTTTCTATATTAATTTGTTCCATCATCATCTTTATCTGCATTTAAGTTAAGTCTTTCACGAGCAACTTTTTCTTTGTGATCTTTATAAGCTGTCCAGAAATACTTCATGAAATAACCACCTAAACAAATTACAACAACACCACAAACTAAGATAACCCAATCAAGAGGATTATAAACAGAAAGTGAATTGTTAAAATACATACATCTTGCATTTATATAAATAATGTCCAACATTAATGCACCAAGGAAAATAAACCCTAAAATTCCTGTTTTAATGAAATTTTTGTTATTTAAAACTTTAAATTCATTTTTCTTATCCTTATTTTTGAGGAAGAAATAATAACCAAATGCGGCACCAATATAAATGATGACGAACGCAACCATTACAATAATAAATTCGACAGTATAATTCACGTATGAATTTGTTTCAACGGCATCAATAGCAATTGAATTATCACTATTTAAAATGTCGACCATTTTTGTATCTATCAATCCGAATCTACTTGTAATTGTACTTTTTGGGACAATTTTGCTAGTTGAAGTATTGAATAATTCAACATTAATAGTAGCTCCATAAAGTTGAAAATTTTTCACATCTTCTTTCTTTAAATTTTGAATTAAGAATGTTCCATAATTTTCTTCGTCAAAAAATTTTAAATCACCAGCGATAGTTTTTACGTCTAATTGGGTTCCATCGCCTTTCGTAACTTTCAAAATTGTATCACCACCAATTGAAAGTCTTGTTCTGATTTTCGTAACACCACTTTCAATATTTTTAATATTCTTTTTATATAAATCACTTGCAGCAGATGACAACTTTGTATAATTACTTTTACCATAATTGTCAAATTTAATAGTAATGCCAAGATAATCATTATATTCTGAAAATTTAACGAAAGTATTATCCATAATTTCACTTAAATTATATTCGACATAAGTCTTATATTTTTCCAATTTAAATGTACATGGATTCTCTAAATCTGGATTACGACTTTCAACAAGACCATCAGCATCGTATTTAAATAAAGCCTTATAAACATTTGTTAATTTAATAGTATCAACATCAACCGTATAATCATAAGGAACTTCTATATCACAATACGAAGTAAAAATACTAGCGCCTAAACTGCTCCCAATACCATGATTGGCTTTTTCGACAATTTCTGTCTTCATTGATTTAACATTCCCTTTTTTATCAAAGACATTATATTCAAGGAAGGCAGGGTATTTAGTTTCTTGTTCGTAATAGCCAACATAATAGTTAGCATCAGGAACATCATCGTTTGTTTCGACTCTAAATTGTATTGATTGTGTAACATTAGATTTGCTATATGAAAGCATATAAACTATTAAATCGTTGTTTTCTTCTTCACTAGTTTCTTCGTTATCACTGCCAAAGGTTTGAATGCTCTTAAGGTTTTCACTTGCCTTATAAGTATTAACTTCAACATTATTTTTAAAAGAACTTGTACCACAACCACTTAATAAAGTAATGCTTGATATTAAAATAGCAACTTTAAAAAATAGATTTCTTTTTTCCATGTCTTCATTTTATATAAATTAATATCAAGTTTCAACACATTAAGAAATTTTTAAGTTAAATATTTACACCATTTTAACAAGCATAAAATTTAGATTTAATCAACATTTTTTACAACGTTCAAATAATTTTTTGCTAGCATTTTTAAATAAATTAGTATTATCTGGTTTTTTATACTAAAATAACAAGAATGGAAGAAACGAAAACACTAGATATATATCCTGTTTCCAAAGGAAAAAGGATTCTAACATTTCTTGGAGACCTATTTCTCCACTATATTTTGAGTGTCACATTACTTCAATTTGTGGTCTTTAATATTGCAAGTAAAATTGTAAATTATCCAGCAAAATTAGAAAACAATCTTGAAACAATTAATCAAAGAATTGACGTGTTATATGGCAATAATCTCCTCTTTTACGATGAAGAGGAAAACAAACATAATTTAGATAAAAATTTGGATACTACATTTGATTATTTTTTAAAATATTACGTCACAAATGAAATAGATGGGACTGATCCTATAAAACATTATTTTATAGACATTAAAAAATCTAATATTAATGATTTAAATCAAAAATATATAGATTACGGAACTCCATTTTTTGCTGCTGAAGACTCAAAAATTATTTTAAACGAAGATTATATAGATTATTTCTCGCCATACTTCGATAAAAATGATTCTTTAAGTCAAGTTGGCGAAACTTATTTAAATTCATTTAGAAAAAATGTTTTTGTTTCTTTATATAACTATATGATTGATGACATTAATAACAATGAACTGACTTACAATAATTTATCTTATAAAGAATTGAATTTAAAAATTAAATCAAATGAAAATTACACAAAAATATTTAATTCAATAAATATCTCAATTTCTTTTGTTTTGTCTTTTTTAATTCTATATGTATTAGTTCCTTATCTATTTAAGGATAGATCAACTATAACTTCTAGGGTTATGAAGCAAAAACGAATTAAAATGCATAACTATGAATTTTTAAATCGAAAACAATATCTTATGATAATGTTGAATAATTTCTTTATGTCCTTAACTACATTATTCTTTGTAGGAATGATTTTCACAGGTGCACAAGAGATGTTCAAATATGATTTTTTGATGATTGTATCATTAATATCATTTCTTTATTTAATAACTAATTTTATAGTTATGATGGTTAATAAATTTAATAAATCGTTAGGCGAAATCTCAACCAATACTATTGTTATTGATGAAAATAGTTTAAACGAAATTTACGAGTATAAAGGATATGAAAAATAAAATTGAAATAAGTTATTATCGACCTACATTAGCCAAAAGATTGTTTTCTAGAATTGTTGATGCATTAATTCTAGCATTATTTTCTTTGGGTTTATTTGTGTCTATAAAAGAAATATATTCAAATACAGAAAGTTATAAAAATGCCCAACAAACATTAATTAATGTAAGAATAGACTCGGGTATTTATGATTATAAAAATAATGAATTAATCAATGTTGCAACCATTTGTTATCAAGATACAAAAATGTCAGATAGTCAGAAAGAAACTTATTTACTTGCAAGATTAGATAAATTCTTTAACTATATGAAAAGCTATAGCGATGAAAGTTATTTAAAGGTCAAAAGTGATTACGATACATTTAGATTGTCATCAACATTAAGGTATAATAGCAACCCTTTATTTATTAAAAAAGATGGTGAAATTATTAAAAATACCTCTGTTGACATTCCAATTAAATCATACGTGGAAGATTGTTATTCAGTCTATATTGATACAAATTGCAACGGATTTTTGACAACTGAAATAAGCGAATATTATGAAAGCAATAAACTAATTGGAAATTTAACTTTCTTTATAAATATTCCTATTTCAGTATTTGTTTCATCATTATTAGTTTTTCTAGTTCCGCCACTTATTTTCAAAAAAGGTAGAAAAACAATTGGTATGCTTATTTACCATATCGGTTTCGTAAATAAAGATTTGTATAACTTAACACTTAAACAATTCTTTATTAAATTTATTGTGTTCTATTTCTTTGAATTTTTGTTATCAGTTGTAACGTTTGGAATTCCTTTAATAATTTCATTAACAATGATGCTAGTTACAAAAAACAAACAAAACTTTAATGAATATATGCTTAATATTCAAGAAGTTTCAACGCTTGATGCAACCATTTACAACAATAAATCAGAAGCAACAATTGCCAATCTTAATTATGATGAACATGTTGATTTTAAGATGAAGTAAATTTATTTTTATAAAAAAGTTACCCTAAACATTTTATAGTCTTCAGGGAAAATAAAATTATGCAAATATTAATTTATTTTTTATTCACTAATACAAAACTTGATATTTAATTTGGTTTCATAGAATTAAACAACTTATAGCCGAAAACAAACCATAAAATCATAACTACAATAACTATTACTACAAATGCCGAAAAACATGCAATTTTTGCAATATTTCTATTGTTAATTCCATCTAATGCACGCTTATATGCATAATCAAAAATAATATAAGCAGTGCCAAAGACAAATAATAAAGGTGTACTGACAAAATAAATAATATTTTCAATTGCAATGCATACTTGATCATTAAAAACATCAAACCCCAATTTGAATGTTCTAATATACAAAACAACTATCAAAATAAAATCTATTATAAAAATACTTATTGTACAGACTTTTAACACCTTTTCAAATGTGGTTTTCATAATGTTCTTCCTAACGCAATAATTATTTAACTAAAAATTTGTAAATTCAATATTCATAATTAGCGAAAATAAAAAATGTTAGTTATAATTTTATGCGGAGAAAAAAATGTCAATTTTAGAAAAGAAGTTCGCTAAAGTTAAAGATGAAATGGATAAAGAAATTTCATGCAGATTAAAAACTGAAACTTTGCCTACAGGAATAATTAAAGAAATCCATAATTATTACGATAAAAAGCAAAAAATGAATGAAATGAATGTCTATTATCCAATAGGAACTAAAAATCCATTACCAACAATTATTGATATCCATGGAGGCGGTTGGGTAAGCGGCGATAAAGATTTAAATCGTAATTTTTGTATGCATTTATCAAAATCAAATTTTACAGTAATCTCGATGTCTTATAGGTTATGTGTTCCACGTACAATTCAAGATCAAATAATTGATTTATTTAATTGCTTTTATTACATATATAAACATGCAAACGAAATGTTTGTTGACCTAGACAATGTCTATCTTGCAGGTGACTCAGCAGGAGCTATGCTTGCATTATTTTCATACGCGATAATGAAAAATAAATCATTGCAAGAAGGTTTATGCATTAGTGAACTTGATTTTTTTAAATACAATTGTCCTCTTGTCATACGTGCACTTGAACTTAATCATGCCGTACCATACATGCATTCAATGAATTTGGTAAAAAATAAATTTATTAATAATGTTGCAAATAATTTCTTATTAAAACTTTTTGTTGGTAAGAAAAATACATTTATTTATAAGCATATTTCTTTTGAAGACTATAAAGATTTGATCGATTATCCACCAATACTTCTTGTTAGTTCAGAAGGTGATAAAAATTTTAAAGAACAATCTTTTAGATTATTTGAAGACTTAAAGAAAAAAGGATCTCTAGTTGAATTTAAATTCAATAAAGACCCTAATTTACAACACGTTTATAATATTATCTATCCTGATAAAGAGGAATCATTAATAACGAATAAAGAAATAATTGATTTTTTCAAAAAACATTAATGGGTTGAAAGCCAATTCGGAATCGTATTTGATCCTCTAATAACATCGACCAAAACTCCACCATCAATAATATAAATTGAAGGTGTAGATAAAAAATATGTCTCAGAAAGTTTAGTAGGCTTGGCTTTTAACATACTATTTATAAGTTCAGTTCTTTTTTCATCGTCATATGAAGCGTAATCATCTGGTTTAGTTTTAAATTTTTCTCTTTGTTCTTTACCGTCATCAGTATTTGAAGACTGGAACTCAAAAAAATAAAAATTTTCTAAGTTATGTTTATCACCTTTATATAAAGAATCTGCATAATTAAATACGCTAGTTCTAATATTTGTACAATAACCGCAATATTTCCCAAAAAGATATACACCATATCTTTCATTATCATGATAAAAATCATCAAGAGAAATATAATGCTTTAAATAATCATCATAAGTTCTTGTTTCTTCAACATCATTTTCATTGCATCCAACTAGCAAAATAGAAATAATTGACAATAAAATTAAATTAAATTTTCTTCTTAAAATCATTTAAATAGACCCCTATTTTATCCTCTAAAACAATACAATTATATACTTTATTAGACTTGATATGTAGAAGCATAGGAACAAAATAATAATTAATATCTTTTACTGTTATTGCACCAATTGAATCTTCCGAATATCTCTTAATAAATTCATTATTGGTTTCACTATCTTCTTTTATTGTGCCCTTAAAAAGTATATCTTCTTTTTCTCCGGTAAAATCAAGTAAATATAATTTAAATATAGGATTTGATTCTATGTAATTAGTGACTTCACTAACGATTGCTAAACAATGAGGACAATTAGTCCAATATACTAAAACAAAATATTCATCTTCTTTTTGTCTTAGTATATCTTTAGTTTCAACAAAATATTCTTTAAATTTCTTATAAGGTTGCATTAATTACTTCTTTTTAGTTTTTTGTTCAAAAAATTAATAAAAACAATAATTTCATGAAGAATTAATGGTGAAACCGAAAGCAACATCGTGATAATCCATTCATGAAGATCTAAGTTAGCTGTATTAAAAACTGCTCTAACTGCTGGAACTTCAATAACTAATAATTGAAGAGCGATACCCGCAAAGAAAGCAATACTCATCATCCAGTTCTTATTTTTAATAATTGTAGGAACAAATGATTTATTAATGTTTGTCATACCAAGCATATGGAATAATTCAGCAAATCCTAAAGTTGTAAACGCCATTGTTTGAGCTTGGTGTAAAACATCACTATTTGTTTCATATAAGCTTTTAATATTCATAAATCCACTAACACCATGTAACCAAGCACAGCTAAAGTAAGCAAGTAAAACTGCAACTGTAATTGCAGCACCATAGCCTAAAGTAACAGCAAGTCCGCCATGAGCAAATATTCCTTCTTTTGGATCTCTTGGTTTGTCTTTCATGTTATTTGGGTCCTTTGGATCCATGCCTAAAGCAATAGCCGGTAAGCTATCTGTAATCAAGTTAATCCAAAGTAAATGAATTGCAATAAATGGGGCAGGAAGACCAACACAAACAATGAAAAACATTCCTAAAACTTCAGCAATATTGCTACTTAATAAGAATAATACAGTCTTTTTAATATTGGCATAAATGCCTCTACCTTCTTCAACAGCTTTTTCAATACTTGCAAAATTATCATCTGTTAAAACCATATCTGCAGCACCTTTTGCTACATCAGTTCCTGTAATACCCATTGCAATACCAATATCAGCAGCTTTTAAACTTGGAGCATCATTAACACCATCTCCAGTCATAGCACAAATATTTCCATTTGCTTCAAACGCTTTAACAATATTAACTTTATTTTCTGGCGAAACACGGGCAAAAACTCTAACAGTTTTACAAGTTTCTCTTAATTGATCGAAAGATAATTTATCGATATCTTCACCCATCATGCATTGATTTTTGTCGGTTGCAATTCCTAAATCTTTAGCAATTGCAAAAGCTGTATCTTTATGGTCGCCAGTAATCATAACAGTTGTAATTCCAGCTTCTTTAAATTTCTTAACAGCTGGCTTAGCTTCTGGTCTAGCAGGATCAATCATTGCAACAAGACCAACAAAAATTAAATCTTCTTCAGCAATTTTATCTTTTTTAGTATAAGCAAGCGCTAAAACTCTTAATGCTTTATCGCTAAAATATGTATTTGCTTTATAAATATTATCGATATCTTCTTGTTTTATATCTCTAACTTTACCATTAATTAAAATAGATTTAGTGTATTTTAAAATACTATCCAAAGCACCTTTCGTATAAATAACATGCTCTTTTTCATTTACTTTATGTTGAGTTGACATCATTTTTCTAACAGAATCAAATGGAAGTTCATCAACCCTAGGTGTTAAACTTTCTAAATCTTTCTTGTGCATATCAAAATTATTTGAGAATACAACAAGAGCAATTTCAGTAGGATCACCATAATTTCCTTCATCAACTGTCGCATTACTACATAAAGACATACCTTTAGCTAAAAGTTTCAATTCTTCACAATCTTTATCTTTATTAAAATCTTTTTCTTCAAAATAAGTATTATCAACATAAGCTTCAACAACTGTCATTTTATTTTGAGTCAAAGTTCCGGTTTTATCACTACAAACAACACTAACAGCACCTAGAGTTTCAACACTTGGAAGTTTTCTAACAACAGTATTTGCTTTGACCATTCTTTGAACACCAATTGATAAAACAATAGTAACAACAGCAGCAAGTCCTTCAGGAATTGCAGCAACAGCAAGTGCAATTGAAGATAATACCGCTTCAATCCATGATTCAATATTTGAACTATTTCCATCAACAAAAATCCAAACAATATCAACTAAAAGAACGACAACAACGATTGCTAAAGTAATATATCCTAAAACTTTTGAAAGTTTAGCCAATACTTTTTGAAGTGGAGTTTCTTCCTCTTCTTCATCATCAATTGCTTTGGCAATTAATCCAATTTCAGTTTCCATTCCAGTTGAAACTACTACGCCTTTACCTCTACCATAAGTAATAGGTGTGGACATATAGACCATATTAATACGATCACCGATACCAACATTTTTAGAAAAAACAATTTCTGAATCTTTTTCAACAGGAACACTTTCTCCTGTAAGACTAGATTCATTTGCTTTTAAATTTTTTGCTTCGATTAATCTTAAATCTGCGCCAACAGTGTCACCTTCTTCAAGTATGACAACATCACCAATAACTAAATCGCTAGATTTAACTTTGATTCTTTTCCCATTTCTTATAACAGTTGATTCTGGGGATGATAATTTTTTTAAAGCTTCAAGTGATGTCTGCGCTTTGATTTCTTGAACGGTTCCAATTATGGAATTCATTACAATAACTGCAAGAATAATAATTACGTCTGGCCAATCACCAACTTCTAAAAATACATTTTTCCCGCCTACACCTGATTTAATGTAAGTAATTGTTTCATAGGTAGAAACACAAATAGTTACTGCAATTGCAGCAAAAAGAACGAAAATCATTGGGTTATTCATTTGTTCAAAAAATATTCTGATCCATGATTTCTTTTTCTTTTCTTCTAATTTATTAGGGCCATATTTTTCAAGACGAACTTTTGCTTCTTCGTTTGATAAACCTTCCTTTAAATTAGTTTTTAAACCTTCTTCAATTTGCTTCGATGATAAAGTTTCAAAAGCTAGTTTTGCTTTTTTATCTTTATTTTCATTATTAATATTTGAAGCAGCTTTTTTCATACAAAATCTCCTTTGATTCGATATGGTCTTGCTAATTCACTCTAGAACACGCGGGTGAAAAACCTAAGTTCACCGGGATGTCGCACTTGTTCTACTCGCTACTCCCCATTGCTTGATATTCTACTAATTAAACTGGTTTATTTCAAATACAAAAATAAAATATATGTTTTATAGATATGTTTATTTGCACTAGTAGAATTATTTGATAATCAAATATCTTAAATTTTCAATTAGTTCATAAAATTCCCTAGGCGATACTATGAATGGATCTACTGGAAAATGTTTTTTATTTCCGGTCACTAAGAAAACCAAACCATCACTTTTTCTTTTTTCTAAAAATGCCTTATAAAAAGAAATATCACTTTTGTCAATTAAATCAACTTCCTTATCATCTACATCAATCTCTTCCCCAAACAAAATAATATAGTTCAAAAATTCATTTAATTTATTCTTATCGATATTAAACTTTTTTCTTGATAATACTTCTTTATACTCATCATTGATTTCTTTAGAATAAACTAATTTTACTATACTAGAAAATGAATAACGTATAACAAAGGCAGGTATCGAATCTTTCTTTAGATTAGCTGAAACCAATACATTTGTATCATAAATAACATAAATCATTATTTATGCTCCATTCGTTCTTTTCTAGCTAAAGCTATTTCAGCTTCGATTTCTTCATCAGTCAAATTGCATGTACCATTTCTTTTTGCTTCATCTTGAATTTCACGTAAAGCTATATATGCAGGATCAGTTTCATCAATTGTAAATAAATCAAATGGAACGCCTTTTTTATCAATTAGTTTTGTCATAGACATTCTTAAATAAGTTTGTAAATCAAACCCAAGTTTTTCACATATTTCAGATGCTTTATCTCTTGTTTCTTTATCAACTCTAAATTGAACTAAACTTTTACTCATAATTTACCTCCTTTCAAGTAATATTATAATTCAAATGCATTCAATTGCAAACAATCGTATTGCAATATAAATGTCTTAAGAAAGAAAAAATTCCCTCTACAATATTAATAGGGAGGGGAATTCAAAAAATTTATTATTTTTCTTGTGTTTTACTTGATATCTTTATACATTTCATCGATTTTTGTATTAATTTCTCGAATAGAATCGGCATTAATTTTTAAAATTTGTCTATCAAAAGTATAAAGACCATTGATTTCATCTTCAACATCACTAACTTGCGTATAAATTGTTCCCATCAATCCTTTTTCAATTAAAGGGATAATGTAATCTTTATGTAAAGAAACAAAATATTTTGTTAATTCTTCACATGTTTTATATCTTCTATATCCAAAAGGTTTTGTTCCATAAAAATGATCTTTTAAATATAAACCATAACCACCATATTCACTCAAAAATTGTGGTCGATCTAAATTAAATCTATCTTTATGAATTTTATTTTTATAAAAATAATTATGTATCGATAAAAAATCACTCTTACCAAAATCTACCCAACCTGAAGTTGTATCATAGAGCCTAGTTGGGTCATTATCTTTGAATCTTGAGTAATTCTTAACACTATCAAACTGCCCCCATCCTTCATTAAAAATTGTGTAAATAATAATTGATGGATGATTATATAACTCTTCTTGAATTATCTTTGATTCATTGATCCATTCAGTTTGCCCTTGAGCGTTATTTCTACCATATGTTTTATAAGCTTTATTGTCTTTCTTTCCTTTGTAACTTGGAATTAATCCAGGTAAAAAAGTTGCTTTTTTACTAACTTTTTCACCACCATTAATAAAATCTTGAATAACAAGCATTCCAAGTTTATCGCAATAATAATAAAACAAATCAATTTCAGTTTTTATATGCTTTCTAATTGTGTTATATCCTAAAAATTTTAGATTTTTAATTTCATTTGAATAATCGTCATAAGTTCTAGGAGTCAAATTTCCTAAAAAATAATATCCTTGATCCAAAACGCCTTTAATAAAGATAGGTTTGTTATTTAAATATAATCTCTTATATCCATCAAATGCAGTTTTTACTTCAATTTTCCTTAAAGCAAAGTAAGATTCAACTTTATCATCTAAAAATTCTATTTCAACTTTGTATAAATATGGATTATTTGGTTCCCATGGAATAAATTTTTCAGGTTTGAAAAGTGTTTCCTGATTTGTATTCATCAAAAATTCTTGATTTTCTATTCTAACTTTGCAGGTACCATCAATTGATGCATTTACCCTAATTCTTAAACAACCCTTATCATATAAACTTGTATAAACAATATCTTTTATATATGCATCATTTACAGATTCTAACCAAACAGGTTTATATATACCGCTTGTTGTAGTATAAAATATTCCGCCTCTTTTAAGTTTTTGTTTTCCAATAGAATGGAATGATGTATCGCTTTCATCTTTTACGATAACCACGATATCAAATTCATTCGTGACTATATAATTTTCAATGTTGAATTCAAACTTTGTATAACCGCCAATATGACTACCAACTTTTCGATCATTTATATAAATATCACAAATTTGATCTACCCCTTCAAAATGTAAAATTAAATGATCTTTTACGAATTTTAATGGCAAAACAACATGCTTTTTATAAATCAAATATTCATCTGCATCTAAAAGATGGTTAACCCCACTCAATGGCGATTCAACAGCATAAGGAACAATACAATGCTTATCAAATTCAATATTATTAGGGTCTTTTGTAATACATAACTCCCAATCGCCATTCAAAGAAAAATAACTATCTCTTTTAAGCAATGGTCTAGGGTATTCACTTAATGGAACACTATTGTAATCAATTTTAATTTTCTTTATTTTGCTCATAAATAATACCTTTATTTTTTGAAATATTTAATTTCTTTTCTTTATAGATAAGAACAACCGCAGGCACAAAAACAGTAACTAATGCAATTGCTGATACTAGCCAAATTAGATTTTGTGGCAATTTTTGTAATTCTCCAAAATCATTTGTATATGTATTTTTTGACATATTTACAATTGCTTGGCCGATTAATGGTCCGATTATCATTGGAAGAGCCACTTGGAAAATCATTCTTATTCCTTGAAAACTTCCTTCTTTTCCTTTAGGAGTAAATTCTCTTAAAGAAGCATTGATAGCAGTTCCTGAAACAATATAGCCAAACATCATAATAATTCCAGCAATGATTGTATAAATTAATTGGCCTTCCTTCGCAAAGAAAACCATAATTAAGCCGATTATAAAAATTAAAGTCCAAATAATTAAAGATTTAAATTTAGAAACTTTGTCCATGATTCTTCCAGCAAGAACACTTAATGCGGCGCTCAAAACTAGAACCGTTCCCATTAAAACCATAAAGTTAGTTCCTTCAATTTTTAATGTATATTGAAAATAAATCATCATATATGGGAAGAAAATTTGTGTTGCTGAACAATATAAAAAGTCTGCAATCAATATAATATATAAGACTTTATTTTCTTTAATAAACGATGGTTTAAAACCTTCAACCAAGATATTCAAATATTTTTCTTCGCTCTTTTCGACTTTTTCTTTAGGGAATAAAAATAAAGAAACTAAGCCTACAATAAAGACAAAACCACCTATGACACAAAAGAAAATTGTCCAATCATTATCTTTAACCAAAAACGTAAATAGAACAGTAATTAATAACATTGATATTAAAGGTAAAATAGATAAAACGCCCTCTACTTTTCCTCTATTTTTATTTGAAACATTTCTTGTGACATAAGAATTAAAACATGCGTCATTAGATGTGCTTCCAAAGAAAGTCATAATGCAATCAAGAACAATAATCATAATTGAGGCAATAAAAGCAGAACTTTGAATCGTAACCAATCCCGATTCAATAAGATATTTTTTATCAACAAAAGCAAAAGCCAATGTTGAAAGTCCCCAGAGAAGATAACCACCAATTATAAATATTTTTCTTCTGCCAACTTTGTCGCTTAAACCGCCCATAAATATTGTCGTTACACATGCAGTAATTGCACTTAGTGAAACAGTCCAAGTAATCATTGATTGATAATTACTATAGCCTTGAGCAAATATGTAATTATTTAAATACATATTTTCTAAAGACCAAGCAAGTTGACCAGCAAAACCAATTATAATAAAAATTAACCAATTTCTGGTCCCAACCCTCTCCTTAACTTGATTATCCATAAACTTTCCTCCAAGAAAATCTAGAAATATTATAGTTCAAATTATTTCTCAGATATATAAAAAAGCGAGATAACTCGCTTTTGTTTTTAAATTAATGGAATCTAGAATATTTGTCTTTAATAGCTTCATGGGATTCATGTGATTTAATAACATCACTTACCATTTCGGCTATAGATAACACTGTAATTTTGTGACTATTAGCAAATTCTGGATGTCTAATAGTATCTGTTGTAACAACTTCTGTTACATCATCATTATTCTCAAATTTAGCTTGAGCATTATTATTAAATAAAGCATGTGCACAGCAAATATAAACTTCTTTTGCACCTCTTTCTTTCAAAATATGAGCACCAGCAAGAATTGTTCCGCCAGTATCAATAATATCATCGACCATAATACAAATCTTTCCATCAATATCACCAATAATTGATGTAATTTCTGCAACATTTGGTTTTGGTCTACGTTTATCAATAACAACCAATGATGTATTTGGAATAAAATTTGATAAGTCTCTTGCTCTATAGATAGCTCCATGATCTGGTGCAACTATAGCTATTTTTCCAGCAACATCATTTCGTTTACTAAACTTTTCATTTAAATATTTAGCATAGATAACAGCTGGGGATAAATTATCGTTAGGAATGCTAAAAAATCCTTGAATTTGTGGAGTATGCAACTCAATTGTTACAATTCTACTAACTCCAGATTTAACAAATAAATCTGCAACCATACGAGCTGAAATTGGCTCATTCATATGTGCAATTCTATCTTGTCTTGCGTACCCAAAGTATGGACAAATAAGGGTAATTTCTTTGCAATTTGCTCTTTTTATACCATCAATAAAAATCAACGTTTCCATTATTCTATCGTTTACAGGAGCACATGTAGATTGAATAATGTAAATCTTTTTACCGCGAACATCTGCCTTACTAGTAGCAAGGACTTCCCCATCTGCAAAGTGATGAATCTCAGCTTGGGATCTATCTATCCCAAGATAAGCACAAACTTTGTCAGTAAGTTCGACGTTAGAAGATAATGAGAAAACTAAAATATCTTTTATCATATTTAGACCTCCGGCTTCTTAGTCTCGTTCAATTATAACAACATTACCACCAATAATAAATAAAAAATAAATTTAGGCCTCTACATCAATAAAAAAGCATTCATGAACTTTTAAATCCATAAATGCACTTCGTGTTATCAATTATGAAATGAATAATTTCACGAATGAAAAAACATGCTTATTCATCATAAAATTCTAAGATATTTTTATAAACAACCATTCTTTCCGTTTCATTTAAGATTTCATGTCTCATATTTGGATAAATAGTAATTCGACTATTTAACCCATATTTCTTATACATTTCATCAAGTTTTCTTGGACCCTTACCATTATTTCCAACAGGATCACTATCACCTGCAATAACATAAATTGGCATATCCTTTGAAATCTTCTTTAAATTTGAAGGTTTATTTAATTTTGATAAACCCTTTAAAAATTCAAGATAGAAGCCATTTGTACAATGATATCCCGAAAATGGATCGTTATCATAAGTTCTACAATTATCTTTATTGAAAGAAATCCAAGCATTAGGACTATCTGCATCTTTAACTGACTTAGCATATCCACCAACTGCTAAATTATTTAATAAACCAGCTGGTTTTTCACGATTATTTTTATGAACAATAACTTTAGCTAAAGCATAGCCAATTTTTCCAAGCGAACCCATATGATTACTGCCACAAATAACTACTTTATCAGCACTTGAATAATTCTCAATATATCCTTGAGTTACAAAACTTCCCATAGAGTGAGCAAATAAATATACAGGCAAATTTTTATGATTTGCTTTGTAATTAACAATAATTTCATCCATTGTTTTCATGAATTTTCTAAAATAATCTGGTGCGCCATGACCTAAAGGACCATTCTTCCCATCTCCTTGGCCATAATGATCAATACAAATAACGCTATAACCATTTTTATTTAAAAAGGTTGCGAAATCATTATACCTTCCACTATGTTCACACATTCCAGTTACAATTAAAACTAAAGCTTTTGGGGATGCAATTTCCCAAGAATTACCATATAAAGTATCACCAAAACTATTTTTAAAACTTGTTGTTTTCATATTTTTTACCTCTTATTAATTATAAAATAACAAAAACAAAATTATCTAGTTAAAATCTACATCTTCACATCTATCTTTTAGAGAATTATATATATCTTTATTAAAAAGACTTAAAGATAATGGCGTAACAGATATATATCCATGAGAACAATGATATAAGTCTGTATCTTTTTCCTTAAAATTAATATCGTAATCATCTGATAAATATAAATTGCCATCTTCTCCCCAAACAAGGTTTCTATTATTAAAAGACAATCTTGAATATCTTATTCCTTTTGCTTCATCAGTATATGGAAAATTGACACTTATAATCCAATCTTTATTAAGTAAATTTCTATTTAAAATATAATCCAAAACTTGTTTTGTATATTTTTCAATGTGTTCCATTTTAAGTGCTGGCGCACTAAAAGCAATACTAGGAACACCTAAATAACCTGCTTCAACACATGCTCCAATTGTTCCGCTCCAAATTGATGCAATAGAATGATTTAAACCTCTATTACAACCACTAATTACCAAATCAAATTTAATATTAAGAACATTTTGCGCGATAATAACACAATCAGCAGGCGTTCCATCAACAACATAATTATAATTATCAATACATTCATATTTTGGCGTTTCTCTTCCAATTGTAATTGATGTACCTTTTGCAGACATGACTTTTTTTGGAGCAACTGTATAAATAGTTCCATAACCTTCGAGTTGTTTTTTTAATCTTTGAATACCTTCTGCATAGTATCCATCATCATTTACAAGTAATATATTTTTCATAACTTTTCCTACCAAAAAATATATTACTAAAAGTAATAATTCCTTTAAATAGAAAAATAAATTGTTAGGCTTTTTTGGTTAAAATCATTTTTTCGTTGTCGTTATTTAAATCTAAATTTTTCCATTTGTGAATTTGAATTATATAAAGTATGATGCCAACTATTCCAGTCGTGGTTTCTGCAATTGGAAATGCAATCCATGTATGATTGACACCAATAAACGAGAAGGCATACATAATAGGAACTAAGCAAATAATCTGTCGAAGTAATACTAAAATTGTTGATTGAACACCCTTACCGATGGCTTGGAAAAAAGTAGGGGCAGAAAGTGAAAATATAGCCCCAGCAAAACTACTTCCTATAATAGGGAATGCAACTAACCCAATTTTCATTATTTCTTCATTTGAAGTAAAAATACTAAGTAATGCTTTTGGAAAGAAAATAAATGCAACCATTCCAATAACCATTAAAACTCCAGAAATAAGCCATGTGTATCTCATAATTTCACGGCATCTTGTATGTTCGTTTCTAGTAGCATTGTAGGATAAGAATGGAATAATACATGTCGTTAATCCAAAAACAGGAATAAAGAAAAATGATTGAAGTTTATAGTAAAGTCCTAAAACAGTAATCGCGCTTTCGCCAAATTTTGCGAGTATTAAATTTAATATAGAAATATATAAACTAAATAAAATTTGTTGAATACCAGCGGAATATCCATAAAAAAGAATGTTCTTAGTGTAATATTTAAATTCATTTAATTTTGGAGGTTTTCTAAACCCTTTATATATGGAAATTAAAAAAGCAACAAATTGACCAATTACAGTTGCTATTGCTGCTCCAGCAACCCCCATCGAAGGAATAAAACCTACACCAAATATTAAAATTGGATCAAGAATAATATTTGTTAATGCACCAAAACTTTGCGAAAGCATTGGTTGAATCATATTCCCTCTTGCTTGATGAGATCTAGAAAAATTTGCTTCTAAAAATATAAATAAACTGCCAACACACGTAATTAAACCATATGTGACACCATCTTTTAAAGTTTGTTCAGTGTTTGCCATACTTCCAACATATATATTCATAAGTAATAACGAACAAATTGCAAAAATTACCCATGTAAAAACATTTAAAACAAATCCAACACCTACCGTATTTTCTGCTTCTTTATCTTTTCTTAAGGCATATTGCTTTGCCATAAATGTATTTACACCAACACCAATCCCAATAGATAAAGCTATTGCTATATATTGGAATGGATAAATTATTGTTAAAGCATTTAATGCACTATCACTATAATGGCCCAAAAATAATGAATCTACGACATTATAAAGAGCTTGAATAAGTTGTGAAAACATTACTGGTGGAGCAATTTTTAATAAAGCTTTAAAAACTTTTTCTTTACCAAATAGTTGTTGATCTTTTTCTACTACAGTCATACCTATGAGATTATACTCAATTAAATATATATGTAAATGAATTAAGAACAAAGTGTGTTTATATGCTGATTTTTACCTCATTATTTTTCTCGTACCTAACATAAATCTTCAAAAAAATATTTCTAATATTTGCTGCCAAAACCTTAGATAATTCATATTTTATTCTTATTTTTTAAATCAAGATTTTTATATAAATTTTGGCAGACCGAGTAAATTGGTTTGTGCAAAAAATGGCACAAATCATTATTTAGCATCTATTAATGATTATAAAATTATCAATTTAAAATAATGCTAAAAATTTAATTGCTACTTTCTTTTTTCTGCAACATTTCTACAATGCCTTTTAGTTTCAAGTCTTTATAAACATTAACATAGAAATAATCGTCTTCGTCAATTATGCCAGCATTTAATAAAAGCGAAATATAAATTGAATCAAGTAAATCAAAAAAATCATTTTCCTCTTGTGTTTTCGGTTCATCAAAGAAAGAAAAACCAACTTTATAAAACAACAATCCTAAAAAAGGATATGGATCTTTAACCTTTAAATTATGCCCCCCATAGTTATAAAAAGCATAAGCAAAATTCCTTGCTCTATATCTATCCTTTATAGAGTTTTTTAAATAATCAGTCCATTCATTAAAGATAATTTTATCTCCATATTTTTGTATAAGTTTTTCCGCTAGAGAAACCAAAGATTCTACTTCTTCTTCTGAAAAATCAGATTGGAAGTCTATATTAAATAATTTATCGTTAAGTTTTTTATCATAACTTTCTATCATTATTTTTACCTCCATTAAATTTTTTGTGTTTTGGGAAATTTTTAAATGCTTTATCTGCCCATTTCATAGATTTAATATTTGGGCGATAGTGCCCACTTTGATTGTCATATGAATAAATTTTTCCTCCACGTATATCCAACATGCCGGCCATTCTAACTTTTGGATCCTTACCCCCTATAAGTGTTGGGTGAGGTGTCGGTAATCTACTTAGAGTTTTGCCGTTCCCATTTCTACTCCCTATAATAACCTCGCCATTTGTTGTTATTACATAAGGAACCTTTTTATTAAAATGTTTGTTAACAATATAATTCCCATTTATCATTTTGCCAAGATTTTGCGCTGTTGGATTCTTTTTATATCCTGTTTTAACATCATAAACGCCATTTTTTATATCTTTTTTCATCATTTTTCCATAAACAGAGTATTTTTTTCTATACGGTTGGGAATTCCCATGCAATGAAGAAGTAGATGAAGCAACCTTTGAATGATATTCAGAATACGCTTTCGTACTTATGTAAGATTCTACGTATGAGTAGTCAGAAAATAAAATATTATTGCCTTTCATTCCTTGCTCCTTCAGAAAACTTAAGCATTTTATCTTTTTTATTCTCTTTCATGGTATATGAATCAAATTGATAAATTGGAATTCCTTTGCCCCTAACATAAGAAAATATTTCATCTGGTGTAGGACCATAAACACAAATTCCGATCGGCTTTAATGTATCTACTACAATCTTTATTTGCTCTGCAAATTTATTTCTTACACTTAGTTTATGAACGAAGCCATTTGTTCCCACTGCAATTAATGTCTCGTGAGGATATGCTTCTAGAGAAGATAGTGTCCTATCATCTCCAATTCGAACATTAGGAATAATTTTTATTCCTTGCGAACCATAATAATAAGTAATTGAAAGATTTAAACCAATTTGACTATTTTGAACCCAAAGCGGCATATTCTCATAAGGACTTGCATCAATACCAATAACCAAATTATATAATCGTAATTTGTCTGTATAAGCATATGGGTTATTTAGTATTGGTTGAAACTCCGAATCACAACAATAAAACGAAATACCTATATCAGATGGATTTTTTGCATCTCTTCTTCTATCCCATTGTATAATTTCCTTAGGTGGTTTAGTAGCAACCATCCATCTTTCAATTATTGGAAAACCATCAGTTTCCGTACGTCTAGCACCATCGATAAGATATGCCAAATAAACATCCCTTATATAGGGGCCTTTTCTCTTTTTTAACATAAAACTTCTCCGTTTCTCTTTAACCAAGAAGAAGCTTATGGTATTATTTAAATTGCTTAGTGGAATACCATTAACAGGTTGGATGTTGGAGCATCCAGCTTTTTCTTTATTAAAGATTTTCTATATATAAACGCCTGTTGACGATTATATCAAATTAATATTTGATTCTCATTTTTGCGGCATCAATTGAAACGCCACATTTTATTGAAATCTCTTCTGCAATCATACCTTTCGTTAATTCATAAGGCATCATAATTTCGCCGGCAAGTGCCTTTGCTTGCCACTCAATACTACAAGGTTTGTATCTAACGCGAATATTACCATAAGATCTTGCAGTAATTGGTTTAAAATCATATTCTTCAATTAATATATAATGCGACATTTCGTGTATAATATGCATCCTATCGCCTCCAGACCCATTGTAAGCTCGTTCATACACACTTTCTTTTATTTTGATTATGTATTTATCTTCTCCTTGACAAACTTGCTTTTCAATTGCTGAAGGAATCCCTTCATCTAATTCATTATCAGGTACGATAACAATAATGCATTTTTGAAAATAAATAGGGAAAATTTCTATTATGGCTAATACATTAATGTAGAGATTATCTTGACAAAATCTCTCGCGAAATTTATTTGCAATATTTCGTAGCATTAGCCTTGAAACAGGGCTTGTAATCCCGTCCATTATTATTTCCCCTTTTTCAATAATTCTAGAATTTTTGTGGCTGTCTCAGGAGACATTTCATCGAAAGACCTTGCAAAAACAATAGATGTTTGTCTTTTTAAATCGCTTTTGTTTTTAAGATTTATCTTAATAAAATTTTTTGATTCCTCTATCGCTTCTTTTAATTCATTTTTTTCATCATCATTTAGCGAATATTGAGAAACAATCATGTCATACCAATTATTAGGAATACTTTTATTTCCTGTTTCTACCATAGATAAGAAAGATGGCTTTACTTTTAGCTTTTCAGCCATATCTTTTAGATACTCACAACGATCAATTCTTAACTTGCGAACAAATTTGCCAAATCTTGTGTATTCCATATTACCTCCTTGTTTCAGTTATAGATAACCACATCATTATCATACACCTTAATTAACCATTTGCAAAACATTAATTTCACCATTTTTGGGTTAACTTATTTTTTAATCTATTAAAATTTTTCCTTAATCTGAACACTTGATCTAATTTCAACAAAATAATAACAGTATTATAATTATATTTTAAAAATAAAAGACGATGCCTCAACATCGCCTTAAATTTCATAATTGGCTGGGGTGGATGGGTTCGAACCATCGTATGAAAGTTTCAGAGACTTTTGACTTTACCACTTGTCTACACCCCAAGCTTTTAATATTTTAAGCCAAAAACTCCCTCTAATAAACAATATTATTTACTTTCTTTTTCTTTTTGCTTCTTTTGGAAATTGTAACTATCCCTACAAGCATCTTGAATTGTATATTTGCATACAAATCCTAATTCTTGTTTTGCTTTATCGCAATTTGCATAATTTTCTGGAATATCTCCAGGTCTTCTTGGCGCAAATTCATATTTGATTTTTATACCAGTAGCACGTTGATATGCGTCAACCATTTCAAGAACACTAGTACCTTTTCCTGTTCCAAGGTTATAGATAACTAAACCTGGATTTTCACTCAATTTCTTTAATGCTAAAACATGGCCTTCAGCTAAATCACAGACATGAATATAGTCTCTAATTCCTGTGCCATCAGGAGTTTTATAATCTTTTCCAGTTATTTTTAAAACAGGTAATTCACCTACAGCAACTTTAGCTATATATGGTAAAAGATTGTTTGGTATTCCATTTGGGTCTTCGCCTAACAAACCACTTGGATCAGCTCCGATTGGATTAAAATATCTTAAAAGCGCAAAATTAAAATCTTTATGAACTTTGGCATAATCTTCAATAATTCTTTCAATCATAACTTTAGTTTCACCATAAGGTGATGTTGCACTTTTAACAGGATCTGTTTCATAAAGTGGCACTCTATTTGGCAAACCATAAACTGTGCTCGATGAAGAAAATACGAGACTCTTGCAATTAAATTCACTCATGCACTCTAAAAGTGCAAACGTGGTTCCTAAATTATTTTCATAATATTCAAGTGGTTTCATGACTGATTCAGCAACTGCTTTATAACCAGCAAAATGAATAATTGAATCTGGTTTTTCTTTCTTAAAAACATCAGCAAGTTTCTTTTTATCGGCAACATCAAATTCATAGAATGTAGGTTTAACACCTGTTAATTCCTTGATTTTGTCCAAAACTTCAATCTTGGAATTAAAAAGATTATCGATTATAACAACCTCTGCTTTGTTTCTAATCAAAGCAACAACTGTTTCTGAACCGATAAATCCAAGTCCGCCTGTAACCAATACTTTCATAATTTTCTTTATCTCCTTTTATCTATTTCTAATTTTTTTAACTTCCCTTGTTTCTTTTTTCTTATTTAAACTGGCTTCTTTTTTTGACTCTTTAATAACTGTTTTTGATAAATTACTTTCAGTAACTTCTTTCATAATTGTATCAGCAATCTGCTTTTTGGTTTCCGCCTCAATATATAATTTCAAAGCAACATAAGCCAAATTTAAATCTTCAATAGATTCATCGTTCTCGCCTTTTTGTATTTTTTCTTTGCTAATTTTAGATAATGTTTCAACCCTAACATTGGCTTTATGTACTTCTTTTTTTAAGGTTTCTTCCTGAATGTTCTTAAAAAGATCATATAAATTTTTCTTATCTTCAAAAAGTTTGCTATCGAGATCAATTAAAGTAGCAATATCTTTCATCGAAACAACAGATTTTAAAAGAGCAATCGCTAAAAGATAGGCTAAATGTTCTTTCGAATACTTTTTTTCTTTTGGTGGAGTAATAATTTTTGCTTTGACATAATTATTTACCATAAATGGTGTAAGAACATTATTATCATCGCCTTCTTTATTCCCTGAAAAAGTTTTTAAACATTCTCCAATATAAGAAATAACTTGTTCCATATATAAAGGAATAGGTGGAAATTCATTATACGCAGGTAATTTAAATTCATCCAAATCCCTTAAATATTTAGTGATATTTTCTTTTTCATTGCCCATGCAAATATTCTATCACAAATGAAATAACTTTTTTATTGTTTTAAAAATTACTTTTCGCAATAAAAAAGACTCATTTTCATGGGCCTCTCATATTTCAATTAATCAGCTAGAACCGATATTTTTCCAGTTAAAGCAACTGTAATAATATCAACAATTGAAGCAATCCAACCAACCACACAAGTAAAACATAAAATACCAATTACTAATGTAACTACATTTTTGCTTTGTGTAAATTTAAATATTCTGTAGATTCCTGAAAAAATCCATCCCCAAATAGGAATTAATAAAAAGATTTTTACAAGCAAACTTTGGTTATCATACCATTTACAATAATCCATCCTAAATACCTCCTTATTTCAACTGATATAATAGACTCTTACTTAAAGAATGTTAATACAATTAAAATAAGATTAGTTTTTAAGTAAAAAGCATAATATTTTTCAATAAAATCTTTCTTCTAAACTTTTAAATGCTTATAATCGTTTTATTCTTTTGAGGAGTGTAATATATGAGAGAAATGGTGTTAACTACCGAGGAAATTAATGAAACATGTAAAAGACTTGGTGCTGAATTAACAGAAAAATATAAAAATAGTGATTCAATACCTGTTTTTGTTTGTATTTTAAAGGGTGCTGTTTTATTCTTTACCGATTTAATTAGATGTTGCGATTTCCAAATGGCAGTAGATTTTATACAAGTCACAAGTTATGACGGAACTTCCTCAACTGGAGTTATTCATTTAAAGAAAGATTTAAGCGAAGATGTTACAGGTCGTGATGTAGTCATAGTTGAAGATGTTGTTGATACTGGTTTAACCTTAAATTATCTTAAACAATACATTCAAATAAAACACAATCCAAAATCTATTTCTGTCGTATGTTTAATTGATAAAACACCTCTTAGAAAAGTTGATTTCCATGTTGATTATGTAGGGTTACATCTCAAAGAAAATAAATTTCTATGCGGATATGGCTTTGACTACCATGAAATAGTTCGTAATATTCCTTATATTTACGTTCCTGATAAAGAAGAAGTTGAAGAAATGGACGAAGTTCTTCATAAAGATAAAATTCTTAAAGAATCAGAATAAAAAAACAAATCCTAACAATTCAGTTTGCTAGGATTTTTATTTATTTATATTTTTCAATAATGGAGTTTGCTGCAGTACGACCTGCTTTTATCGCGAGCACTACTGTTGTTGGTCCTGTAACACAATCTCCACCAGCATAAACATTTTCTACATTTGTTTCCATTGTATTTTCATCAACTTCATAGAAACCATATTTGTTGATTGATAAATTGTTTTCTTTTGAAATTACATCCGCCTCAGAAATTGAACCTAAAGCCATAACAACAAGATCACAATCAATTACAAAATTACTATTTGGAACTTCAATAGGTCTTCTTCTGCCACTACTATCTGGTTCGCCAAGTTCCATTTTGATGCAATCAACTCCCACAACTTTATCAGAATCATCTAATAAAATTTTTGTAGGATTAGTTAAAAATTTAAAATCGACATTTTCGCTCTTTGCATTTAAAAATTCTTCTTTTCTTGCAGGCATTTCGGCTTCTGTTCTACGATAAACATTATAAACGTGTTCAGCACCCATTCTTAAAGCTGCTCTATCACAATCAATCGCGACATTTCCCCCACCAACAACTACAATCTTTTTTGAATTGCTGATTATGCCTAAAAATTCATCCTTGCACTCATCTTGCGCATTAATGACTTTTAAGTATTTTGCTGCCGAAATAACATATTTTGAATCTTCGCCTTCAATATTCATTTTTCTTGGCTTATTTGCACCATGAGCAATAAATATTGCAACATTTCCTTCTTTAATAAGATTATCTAAATCATTTTTAGTCTCAATTTTGGTATTGTTAACTAACTTAACACCTAAGGCTCTAAGTTTATCAAATTCATTAAATACGACTTCATTTGGCAAACAAAAATTTGGTATACCATATGTTAAAAGTCCGCCAAGCTTCTCTTCTTTTTCATATATGGTCACATTAAAACCATTCTTGGCTAAAATTGATGCGCAAGTCATTCCGGCAGGACCACTACCGATTATTGCAACTTTTTTGCCATTATTTTCAATATTTAAATGACTTCTTTCATCTTTAAAATAATCACTTAAAAATCTTTCAATCCTTCCAATCGCAACTGGCTCCTGATTTGGAATTTTGCCTAATGTACAAGCTTTTTCACATTGCAATTCTTGTTGGCAAACCCTACCACAAATACTTGATAATTGGTTTGTTTTTAAAAATGTTTCGTAAGCTCCTTTAAAATCTCCATTTTTTGTTAAAAGATTTGCAAGTGGTATGTTGTTATTAATTGGGCAACCTTGAACGCAAGGTTTATTTTTACAATTCAAACAACGAGAAGCTTCTAAAATTACTTCTTCATTAGTATAATTTTTAAAAACTTCTTCAAAATTATGTATTGCTTCTATTGAACTTTGTCTTTGAGGTTCTACTCTTTTCCTAATATTCATAAACCTATTTTATAACACTTTAAAAAAATAAAGCATCAATTTCGATGCTTTAATCTTATTTTCCTAATGAATTTAAATTATATTGGAACAATGTATTATTAATTAAGAATATGTCATTTGTATTTTTATCTAAGAAATAACATACAATTAAATCACTTACAATTGTAGGTTCAAACACAAATCCTTTAGAAATTAATAATGCATTTGTTTTTGTTTTATCTAAGCCTAAACCAATTGCTAAACAAATAATATCTTCTTTTGTTATATCGCTATAACTTTCGTGAATGATTTTATTTAAATATTCAAGTTTTAAATTACTTCTAAACGAAATTTCTTCAATTGATAATCCGCTCTTTTTTACAGCATCATTTAATAAACTTGAGAAGCTATGTTTTTCTTTCTGATCAGAAAAAACAACTCCAGAATTATCAATAATATATTTAGTTAAAGCAACTTGATTTTCTTCAGTTAACATTTGTGGGAAATTTTTATATATAACCATGTAGACTTCTAAATTATTATGGGTCTTTAAAAATTCTTTTATAGCTCTAACACCAATGTCATAACATTCTTTTAATGGAAAATTAAAAGTTCCACTTAATAATGGAAATGCAATTGATTTAAAACCATTTTCAACAGCTAAATTTAAAGAAAAATTATATGCGCTAATTAAATTTTTCTCTTCATCATGTTTTCCATTAATATAAATAGGTCCTACAGCATGAATTATTGCTTTAGTATTTTCAATTCCAAAAGCAGGAGTAAGAACTGCTTTGCCTACATCGCAATGTCCAATTTCTTTACAAGCTTTTGCTAAAACTGCATCTCCAGCTTTATGGAAAATAGCTCTTCCAACACCTTCAACCATGCTCAAATTAACATTGCTATCATTAACAATGCAATCAACATTCATTGATACTAAATCACCTTTTTGAATAAAAAATGGCATAACTTTCTCTCCTCGCTTATTATATAAAAAACAAAACTACACATTCAATAAAAAATCTTCTAATTAGAAACAGCTAAATTATTATCTTTTTTAAAATTTTCAAGATTAATCTCAATCCTTTTCTCATATCTCTTTTTGAGTACTAAAAGCATAATTACTTCCGTTATAAAAGCTAAACCCCAACTGATAGGGTAACAAGCATATAAAACACCTAAACTATGAAGTTCACTTGTGACGTCATCAGAATAAATGCATGCATTCCAAAATACACGGAACAAACAGCAAAAACTTAAAGTCACAATTAATGGTGAAATCGAATACCCAAGTCCTCTTAAAGTACCACATTCAACATCCATTAATCCGCATAACCAATAAGTCGTTAATATTACTAAAAGTCTAGCCATTGCATATTCTTCAACTTCAATATCAGCCTTACTTCCCATATAAAATTCAAGTAATTGTCGACTAAATAATAATTCAATCCCTCCAACCACAATACCTATAACAAAAGTCATAATACTCGTTGTAGTTATTATCTTTTTAATATTTTCTTTATAACCTCTACCATAATTTGCACTCACAAATGCACTTGATGTAGATGAAACCGAAAACATTGAAATATAAGTAAATCCTTCAATTGAAGAAGCATCACTATTTGCGGCAACAACTTCAGGTCCCCAAGTATTAACTGATGCTTGTAATAAAACATTACTTATAGAAAATACAACACCTTGAATTCCACTAGGAACACCTATTCTTAAAATTTCTTTTAAAGCATCTGATGAAATCTTTAATTCTTTAAATCTAAATCTTATAAAACCTTTATTAAAATAAAGATAAATTAAAACCAAAAAAGCACTCAAAGCTTCACTAATTATAGTAGCCCATGCAACACCACTAACAGACATATTGAATGCATATACAAACATGTAATTTAAGCCAACATTTGTTAGACCTGCAGCAAATAAAAACATTAAAGGAGCAAAACTATTTCCAATCCCCCTTAAAATTGCAGTCCCAAAATTATATAAAGCAAGAAAAGGTAGACCAATAAAATATATTTTTAAATAAGTGTTCGCTAAATCAATGTAAGATTCATCAACATTCATCCACCTAAGAAAATATTTTGAAAATACAAAACCAATAACTCCAATAACTACACCACCAAAAATTGCAACTACAAGAGATGTATGTAATGCTTTTTGGCAATTTTCTCTATCGCCTTTACCATAGGTTCTTGCAATAACAACATTTGTTCCATTTACTAAACCTAAAAACCCGCCAGTAATCAAACTAATTAAACTTCCATTGGCACCAACTGCGGCAGCAGCTAAACTTCCATCGTGTCCTTGAACAACAATCAAATCAAAAGCATTATATAAAAGTTGAAGAATTCCAACCAATACAATAGGAAGAGTATAAAGAATCATTTTCTTTACTAACTCGCTTGTTGAACCATTTACAAGATCTATTTCAGATCTTTTTTTAATCATTTCGCCTAAACTCACGATGGATATTTTACTCTTTTATTCTTAGAATAAAAGTCAAATTTTTCATAGTAGAAATAACGCATTTTTCTAGTAATTTATACTAGATTTATTTTTGCTTTTTCCTGTTGTAAGATTTAAATCCAAAGGGGAATTGTATGAAAATTTGCATTGTTACAGATGAAAACTCTGGAATTAAAAAAGAAGAAATTGTAGGGTTACCAATTTATATATTAAGAATGCCAATCATTATTGATGGAGAATGTTTTTTTGAATCATCAATATCGGAAAACGATTTTTACAATAAGCAAGAAGAGTCAGAAAATATATGCACCTCTCAACCTTCACCAGGCGAAATTATTGATTTATGGGAGAAATTGCTTAAAAATTATGATTATATCTTGCATATTCCGATGTCTAGCGGATTAAGTGCTTCTTGTGAAACAGCTTTAATGCTGGCTGAAGATTATAAAGACAAAGTTATAGTTATCGATAATCATAGTATTTCGTTAACATTAAAAAGATCGGTTTTTAACGCACTAAATCTTATAAATGATGACAAATCGCCTATTGAAATAAAAGAGATTTTAGAGAATGAATTTCAAAAAACAAGTATTTATATAATGGTTGATACTTTAACTTACCTTAAAAGAGGTGGCAGAATAACAGCTGCAGGAGCAATGATTGGAAATACTCTACATTTAAAACCAATTTTATCTATTGATGGATACAAATTAGATGCAAAAGCAAAGGCAATTGGTGTGAAAAACGCAAAGAAAATTATGTTTGAATTAATTAAAACTGATCTTGAAACAAAATTTAAGGATCTTCCTTTTGATGAACTTGAATTTGGTCTTGCTTACACCTATAACATTGAAAGTGCTGAAACATTTAAACAAGAATTTATACAAGAATTTCATCCAAAAAACTTTAAAATGGATCCGCTATCGTTATCAATAGCAACACATATTGGGCCCGGAAGTCTTGCTCTAACAATTTCAAGAATAATTAAATAAAATCAAAATTTTAGTTTGAAATATTTAAAAGTTTCATCGCTTGAAATTTCTTCAAAACCAAGCTTTTTTAATAAGTTAATAGAAGGTAAATTTTTATGATAAGATTTTGCCTTAATTGCAAAAAGACCGACTTTCCTATATAGATATTCAAGTATGACACTTAAAGATTCATATGTGAAACCATGTTTTTGTTCACTCTTTTTTATTCGATAACCAATCTCACATTCATTATCGTTATTTAATTCTCCTAGAGTAATTTCACCTATTAATTTTCCTTCTTTTTTAATAGCAAAACTAAACCAAGTTTTATTTATAAAATCGTCCTGAACCATATCATAGAAAAAATCAGGATCCGCCATTTTCCCGTGTAAATCTTGTTTATAGTCATATCCCCAAAATTTATTCAAATCTTCATCCATATATAAATCAAAATAATCTTCTTTATCCTCTTCAGTTATTTTAGTTAAAGTAATAACATCATTAACTTTTAAAGTTGGGATATCATTCAGCAAATCTAAGTTATTCTTTACATAAAACATGTATTTATTAACTAGTTTAATTGGCTTATATTCCAATTTTGAGTATCTTAAACCTTCATCTCCACAGTCATCTTCTCTACTAAAATATTTGATGTTTTTATAATAATTAGCAATGCATTGAACAAAAAATGGATAAACTGATTTATATTCTCGTAAAGCTTTTTCAACATGATCATAGACACAATCGTTTAAAACTTCACAAATTGAAACGGCAATAATTTTTCCATTAATTTCAATACAAAAGCAATCTAAATCTAAAACATCAAAATCTTGAACAATAGTAATTGATTTATTAAGTTCATTTATCGCTTCTTCGGAATCTATTGATTTGGTCAAACTAAATTCATGTATGAAACTTATTATTTTATCTTTTTCTAACGGCAAACATTTCTTGAATGTTGCATCTGGATAATCTTTTTTAAATTGCTTTACATGGTGTCTTTTGTTTGAATAAGAACCACCTGCAAATGTTTGAAAATTTTCATTTAAATAAATATAATCCGACCAATTTCTATCGTAATAATATTCAAAATGAGGAAATCTCTTTTTTAAATCTTCTAGATGAGATTCATCAACACAGCAAAACTCTAATCTTTTACATTTACTATTCAATTCATAATCTTTAATTAAAGAAAACATATTATCAATATTTTTCCCCATTGGATAATAAAATGAATAGCAATCATCATCATAAATTTCTTTGAAAGTTAATGTATTTTCAACAATTGCAAAACTACTTTTGAAAAATTTATTCCACATCAATTTTTCACCAAGAGTGTAATCACAACTTAAATATGTATTTTCTTCTTTAAAATAAGGCAAAAATACTTCCTTTAATTCTTTTAAATCATAATTTTTAAATTTAAGCATATTTTATTTAATTAATTCTTCTAAAGCATAAGAAACGCCATCGTCTTTGCAATCTTTCGTAAATATTTTTGCTACTTCTTTCACTTTAGGTACTGCATTCCCCATTGCAACTCCATTATATTTTTTAATCATCTCATAATCATTCATTTCATCGCCAAAACAATAGCAATCTTCATCTTTTATATTCAATAAATTTAATAATGCAGTTACCCCTCTAACTTTATCAGTATCTTTATTTACGAATTCATGATAAATATTAGAACTATCAACAAAATGATATTTAATTTGTTCATCTTTAAATCCAATAATTGCAAAATCTTTTCTGCTTAAATTAACCATAATTTTTAAAATAACATCATTATCTTTTAATGGTTCTTTATTAAAATCTTGTAATTCTATATGGCTATTGCAAATAGATTCCATAACTGTATTTCTTGTCTTAAAGAAATAGCCAACTTTATTGATTGTATAGCAATAAATTGATCCTTTATATTTTTTAACTTCGTTTTCGTATTTGCCATTAAAATCAACAAAATCTTTATATGTTAAAGAAACGCATTCTAAAATATTGCCTTCATAATCATATGTTCCAGCGCCATTTGCAGCAATGGCATATTTTTTACCATCATGTAATTTATCTAAAAACTTTTTAATTCCAACAAAAGGTCTACCGCTAGCTATAGCAATCGCGTCCCCTCTATCTAAAATATCATTTAAATTTTTAATTGTTCTTTTTCTTAATCGCCCAAATGAATAAACAAGAGTTCCATCTACATCAAATACAAATAGTTTCATGAAAAATATTATAAACAAAAAAGTTACATAAGCAAAAAAGAAACCTTCTTTTTTAAAAAAAACTTACAAAAAAAGACGCTCCATAACGCGTCTTTTTTCTCACCAATCCTTAAAATTAGAAATTAAAATTTTTAGGATCTACATTTTGAACATAGGAATCAACAAAATCAATAAAACTACGACTTACGTTCATCTTACTTTTTTTGGAGAATCCCATTGTTCTAGCAAATTTTTTAATCATTTTTGCCATACAATACTTCCTCCTTTTTCTTTTCGTGTGGAATCCAAATAATCCGTAAAAATCATTTGGGTTTAATAGAATATCATGTTCAAAAATTCTGTCAATATTTTTCTAAAAATTATTTTTTATATAGCGAAAAGCTTAAAATTAATCTTTTCAAAAACTTAACCTGTCTTATACTAATCACATGTATACATCGAAATTAAATTTAATAGATACCGAAAAAGGTATAAAAATCATTAAAGATTCTTTTGAAAAAAACTTAGCAAAAGAACTAAATTTATTAAGGGTTTCAGGCCCTTTATTTGTAACCAAATCAAGTGGTTTAAACGATAATTTAAATGGGGTTGAAAAACCTGTTTCTTTTCAAATTAAAGGAGTTGAAGATGAAATAGAAGTTGTTCATTCACTAGCAAAATGGAAAAGATATGCATTAAATGTATATGATATTCCAGTTGATTCAGGAATCTATACCGACATGAATGCAATTAGAAAAGATGAATTAGAAGATAATTTACATTCAATTTATGTTGACCAATGGGATTGGGAAAAACATATAAATAGCGAAGAAAGAAATATTGCTTTTTTAAAGAAAACTGTTAAGAAAATATATAAAGCCATACTAGGAACTCAACGTGTCATACTTGAAAAATACCCTCAATTGGATAGGGTTTTTGATAAAAATATTACTTTTATCACATCAAAAAAATTATTATCTTTATATCCAAATTTAAGTCCAAAAGAAAGAGAAACAGAAATATGTAAAAAATATGGTACTGTTTTTGTAATAGCAATTGGTGGTAAATTAGCTGATAAAAAACCACATGATTTACGCGCTCCTGATTATGATGACTGGAAATTAAATGGTGATATTTTAGTTTATTATCCACCACTTGAAAAAGCAGTCGAAATCTCTTCAATGGGAATAAGAGTCGATAAAAATTCATTAGTAAAACAATTGGAATTAACAAATAATTTGGATAGATTATCTCTTCCATTCCATCAAGCCTTAATTAATGATGAATTACCATTATCAATAGGTGGAGGAATTGGTCAATCTAGACTTTGTTTAGTTATGCTTAATAAAGTTCATATTGGCGAAGTTCAATCTTCGATTTGGAACGAAGAAGAAAAAGAAAGAGCACACGAAAACAATATTAAACTCTTATAAAATTAGTGTTTATTTATTTAAATTAACTAAGATTTTTTAATATTTATTGGATATAAGAAATAAATAATTGCAAATGCCGTACTTGTTAAAGACATAAGTATGTCAAGAATTAAAACAATCATAGAAACAACGCCACTTACACCTAATTCAGGTGCATTAGTAATAGTTGTTTTGATGGCTTCAATTGTTGTAATAATCAAAGTGATTGAACTAATAATCGCAAGAACAAACATAATTGTTCCAAAAACAATTAATGCGGTGGTATAACTTTTTCTTCTTTCTTTATTATTTAAAACTAAAAGAACAAAGTAGACAATTCCAAGAATCATTCCTAAGGACATAAAATAAATTGTTGGATTTCTCCAATTAACCATAAAATTAGCGACATTAAAAATAACTTGAAAAATTGCAGGAATAACATAAGAACTAACTAATAAAATGCAAATTCCTAAATAAATATATGCATAGTTATTTCTTCCTTTTGAAAAATAACTGCAAACAATTAAATAGAAAACAATATTAATTGCATAATTTATTAATCCAATTACAAAATTGTAAGAATTAAGTGAATTAGTAGCAACTTCCAAAACTAATTGAACCAAAAGCAATGCAACGTATATAGTTGAAAGAACCATACCAATTGTTGCTATAGAATAACTATTAGATAATTTTCTTCTAGACATATTTAACCTCTCGATGTTTTCTTTTGAAACATAAATATAATAAACTATATAGGATTTAATTACATTAAAAAGTATTGACTATGAACCAATGTTTTGCGATATTTCCTATGTAATATAAACATATAAAAGAAAGGAGAAAATGTGAAAAATAGTAATAACAACATTCTTAAAGGCAATGTCTTAATTGCGTTCATTAAATTCTCCTTACCTATTCTTTTTGCATTAATCTTGCAAGCCTTGTATGGCGTTGTTGATCTTTGGACTGTTGGTAGATTTTCAACAACTGCCGATATTTCAGCAGTTGCAATAGGAAGTCAAACCATATTAATTGTTACAGGTTTTTTAACAGGCCTTGCAACTGGTGTCACTGTTATGCTTGGTAAAAAAATAGGAGAAAAAGATTACAATGGTGCAATTAAAACAATAGTTTCTAGCATTATTCTCTTTTTAATACTTGGAATTTCACTAAGTCTATTAATGTTCTTTTTAGCAAAACCCATCGCACAACTAATGAATACTCCTAGCGAAGCATTAGAACCAACAATTAAATATATACAAATCTGCGGATCAGGTATTATTTGTATTGCTTCCTACAATTTATTAAGTGCTATTTTTAGAGGATTAGGGGATTCAAAATCACCATTACTTTTCGTTTTCATCGCCGCCATTATAAATATAATTGCCGATTTAATTTTAATTTATTCCTTCAAAATGGGTGCAACTGGTGCTGCAATTGCGACAGTTGCTTCGCAAGGAATTAGTGTTTTATTGTCTTTAATTTATTTTAAATTCGAAAAATTACCATTTTCTTATGAAAAGATAGATTTTAAATTAGATGAGGAATCAACAAAAGATGTTATTAAAATTGGTCTTCCAGTAGGATTTCAAGATTTTTGTAATGAAATTTCATATCTTTTACTATTTGCTTTTGTAAATGTGTTAGGTTTAACAGCTTCTGCAGGAGTTGGAATAGCTGAAAAAGTTATAATCTTTGTTTTATTAATTCCAAACACATTTATGCAATCAATTTCAGCAATGGTTGCTCAAAATATAGGAGCGAACAATCTTAAAAGAGCTGATAAAATTTTAAAAGTTGGATTAATTTCAGCGACCATCTTAGGAGCAATTGTTTCTATAATTGTTTTCTTCTTTGGAGAAAATTTATCAACCATCTTTATTGATAAAACAATTGATAATGCAGTAGAAACTATTAAAGACTCTGGAATATTTTTAAAAGCAACTTCTATTGAATGTTTTATTTTTTGTATAGCCTATTGTTTTATGGGTTATTTAAACGGAAAAGGGAAAACTAGATTTGTAATGATCCAAGGTTTATGCGCAATTTTTCTTGTAAAAATTCCATATCTTTATTTAGCAACATATGTGATGGATCCAAACTTATTTAATATAGGGTTAGGATTGGTTTTTTCTGCACTATTTTCTCTAATTATTTGCTTAATATATTTTTTAATTGATAAACGCAAAGAAAATAAATCTTAAAAATTATTTAACATTTAAATTTAAATCGCCGGATATAGTATTAAATTTAATTAGATTCTTGCCATCTCCTTTTGTTCGAAAATTTGGCCCATAAGTCGATTTAAAAGTTCCGCTTACTTTTGAAAAATCAACATCATAACCCGCATCATTTAAAATTGAAATATTGCAATCCCCACTAACTGTTGATAAATCGTATTCGCCTTCCTTATTATCGATTAAAAATACAATATCGCCAGATACCGTATCAGTTTTTAAATAAATTGTTTTTATCTTACCTAAATTTATATCTCCACTGACAGAATTAATTTTTACGATTCCATCAGATATGCCATTTAAATTTATATCTCCACTGACAGAATTAATTTTCAAACTGCTCGCTCTCATTTCATCTTCTACATTTAAATCGCTTGAAGCTAAGTTGATTTTTAATTCCAAAAGACATTCAGGCAAAGAAATATTAAGCGTTTTATTTAGATGATTTAATTTTTTTCTTTCTAATTTGCTTCCAACAAATTGTAAATAAAAAGTATCACCATCAACTAAATAATGTGCTCTAGTATCTTCTTCTAATTTCTTATTAGAAATTTCTTTATAAAACACCTTATTTTCCTTATTAAAACTTAAATTAACTTCTCCTCCCATCCAAGTAATAATTACTCTTTTAATATTTTCATCTTTTAATTCATATTTACTTGATGAAATATATTTATCACTATTTTTATGTCCTTCAAAATAAACATGCCCATCTTCATATATAAATTTCATAATAATTCCTTCCTTCTTATGCTTAAATACTAAATCTGAGATAAAAATAAACAATTAAATCAGTTTCACAAAAACGTAAACTTCTCTTTACATCCATTATTTATGCTTTTTCAATCATGAAACAAGAATAATCAACACGCATTCATAGCAAAACCATTTATGACAAATTAAAAATAATGTTAATATTTTGCTTAAAATAGTAGAATAATTCTATGGAAAACAACAAAGTTTTAGGCGTTAAATCAAATCAATATATTTTTGCATACAGTATTGCTTTTGTTCTATCAACAATAGTTGCAATTATTATGTTTTTACCTGTTTTAAGAGTAGATTTTAGTGAAGCATGGCCTTATTTAACTACATCAATAATTTTTATGGCTTTTGATGTTATCTTAATAATTTTATTTATTAATTTCATGAGAAGGCCACTTAATTTAATTGAAATTGATGGTGATTCATTAGTCTTAAATAGATCAAAAAAAGTTTCTATTAGACTGCCTTTTGATAAATTAGTTGATTCAACAATATCTTTCACTTTCTTTGGTATATTCGTACATAATTCAGGAGCAATTGTTATAAAAACTATCGACAATAAAAAATATAGAATTGGCTACTTAAAAGATTATATAAAAATAAGCGGTCAAATAAATAGCATTAAATTTATCAAAAAAATGGGAGGCAGTTTATGAAAATTTTTCAAAAAATTGGTGTAAGAATAGTAAATTATTTTTTAGCTTTTGCTCAATTTTTATTATATTGGCCAGAGCCTAAAATTATTAAAAAATACGAAGAAATGACTAATATTTTAGCAAAACATAAGATTAAAAATGTTTTGCTTGTTTCAGGGCCTAACATTACTAAACATGGCCTAACAAAATCATGCAAAGATGCACTTTTAACTTCTAAAATTAATTTTATTGAATTCACAAACGTATCAAATAATCCTACATTTGAAAATGTTTATGAAGGTAAAAAAACATATTTAGAAAATAAGTGTGATGCATTAATTGCTATTGGTGGCGGAAGTGTCATGGATTGTTGCAAAACAATTGGCGTTTTAGTTAAAAATAATGGAGATATCAATAAATTCAAAGGACTTTTTAAAGTAAGACATAAATTGCCACTTATGATTGCATTCCCTACTACTGCAGGAAGTGGAAGCGAAACAACTATTGCTGCAGTTATTAGAAATGAAAAAAATGGCGAAAAGTTCCCTATTGAATCTATGAAACTTGTTCCAAAGTATGCCTTTTTAGATGGTAATATGCTTTTAAATTTATCTCCACTTACTTTCGCAACAACTGGCATGGATGCATTAACTCATGCAATTGAAGCATATTTAAATATTGATACAACGATTAAAACTAGAAAATATTCTTTAGAAGCTTGCAAATTAATAAAAGATAATTTGCTTCAAGGATTTAACGATAAAAATGATTTAACAGCTAAAAACGAAATGTTAAAAGCCTCTTTTTTAGCCGGAAAAGCATTTACGAGAAGTATGGTTGGAAATGTACACGCAATAGCCCATGCAATTGGAGGTAAATATAACTTACCTCATGGTTATTTAAATGCAATAATTCTCCCAAAAGTCTTAGATATTTATAAAAATCACAATAAAGGAATTAAAAAAATGTCTAATATTTCAGTTTATATTGGAATTGGAAAACCAAGTAATTCAGACATAATTAATGTTAATTTATTAATTAAGTGGATAGAAGGTTTAAATGCTAAATTTGGTCTACCAACTTATATTAAAGAAATTAAGAAGGAAGATATATATAATTTGGCACACGCTTCATATAAGGAAGCAATTCCTTTATATCCTTGCCCAGTTTTATTTAACGAAAGAGATTTTAAAGAAATATATGAATCATTAATGATGAAATAGTTAATAAAAAGGAGAAAATCATGGATAAAATATTAACTGAAGGAAAACTATTAGATAATAAAGGTAATTTAAAAGAATGTGGTTTTAGTTATGATCTTGTAAGGGAATACAATCGTAAAGATATAAAAGGATTAAAATCGCGTATTAAAGAATGGGATTATTATTTATTTTTAAATGAAGATTTTGGAGTTGGTTTAACAATTGCTGATAATTCATATATGTCTCTTGTAAGCGTAAACTTCATGGATTTTAAATTTAAAAAACATATGAATAAAAGCATTATTAAATTTTTTACTTTTGGAAAGGTTGGTTTCCCATCTACCTCTAAAAAAGGCGATGTAATTTATGAAGACGGCAAAAATTTTAGTTTCAAATTTTTAAATAATGGAAACGAAAGACATCTCATTGTTTATCTTAAAAATTTTACAAAACATAGCGATTTCAAGTGTGATTTTGTCGTGACCCAGACTAGTGATAAATCGATGGTGATTGCTACTCCATTTAAAAAAGCAAAACATTTCTATTACAATCAAAAAATAAATAATTTATTATGCAATGGAACTTTTTCAATTGGTGAAAGAGAATATAAATTTGAAGATGCTTTAGGTGTTTTAGATTGGGGTAGAGGCGTTTGGACCTATAGTAATACCTGGTATTGGGGTTCACTTTCATGCAAAGATAAGGATGGCACTATAAAAGGATTTAATTTAGGCTATGGTTTTGGAGATACAAGTGCAGCAAGTGAAAATATGTTATTCGTAAACAAGGAAGCTTATAAATTAAATGATGTTCAATTTCTCATTCCAAAGGACGAAAAAGGTAACTATAAATATGAGGAGCCTTGGAAGATTATAAGTGAAAAAGGTGATATTGATATGACATTTACACCTGTTGTTGATAGAAATGTTGATACAAATTTAGGTGTTCTATGTTCGCTACAACATCAAGTATTTGGCTATTTTAATGGCGAAATTAAATACAAAAAGAAAAGCATCAAAATTAATGATGCTTTAGGAATGGCTGAAAGAGTAGTTAATAAATGGTAGGTTATTGCATACCTGCCATTTTCTTTAAAGCTGAAACAAACATTTTCACATATTTTCGCCTTAAGTTTCCATTCATAACTTTTAATATGGCTTCTTGTTCTTCATAACTAATTGTATCGCCAGCAAACAAAAACATTTGTCTAAATGGAGTCGTGAGAGCAATCTCTAAATAGAAAGGATTACGTTGCAATTCTTTTTGAGAACAAAGAACTCTATAAATTATTCTGCCAAGAAGTTTTCCTTTGCAAGTTCTAAAACAATGATTATCTGTAATCTTAAATCGGCTTAAATTTAACTTAGGAAGTTTACTTCCACAAATGATTTCGAACTCATGGTTAGGAACATTTTTTATTTTTCCTTCAAAATAAGAGATAACTTGAGAACGATAATATGGAGATTCAACTTTTTCTTTTGATTGAATATAAAATTCTTTGCTTAACATGCTGTTTTCACTATCTCCACCAACATAAATAGTATAATTTCCGGTTTCTAAAACCCATTTCTTTTCTTTAAAATTGAAGTACCTTAAATTATCAAATAGAATTTCAATATGAATTTGCTTTTCTTCATGAGCTTTTAAATAAATCTTCGTAAAATCTTTTAACTCTTTTAAAGGTTTAAAAACAGTTGTTTTTGGGCCTCCGACATAGACTTGTACAACTTCTTTTCCATCAATATCGCTATTATTTTTAATTTTACAAGTTATAGAAACCTTTCCATCATTTAAAACAATATTCATATTTCTATATTCAAATTTTGAATAGCTTAAACCAAATCCGAATGGGAAAAGCGTAGGTTTTTTGAATGTTGAATAATATCTATACCCAACAAACAACGATTCTTTATAATAGGATGCATTTGATCCTCCAGGAAAATATTTATAGCATGGTGTATCTTTAATATCGAGAGGGAAACTTTCTGCTAATCTACCACTTGGATTAACTCTACCATATAAAATATCAACAATAGATTGACCATAAGCCTCTCCACCAAGATATGCTTCTAAAATTCCATCAACTTTATTGATGAAAGGCATTGTAACAGGCGCACCATTAATTAAAACAACAATAATGTTTTTATTAATTTCATAAATTTTATTCAATAATTTTATTTGATTTTTTGGCAAATCTAATGTTTTTCTATCATAACTTTCAGATTCATCAAATTCTCCAAGACCCATCATTAAGACAATCTTATCTGCATTTTTCGCTTTATTAAGACATTCATTTTCTAATGATACTGTGTTATTTTTTTCATTCATGGAATAACCAGTTGCATAAGTGACATTCTCATTTTCACCTATAGCTTCTTTAATTCCAATTACATTTATAGCATTTACTGTGCTTGATCCACTTGCTTCAAATTTATCAAAATTTAAAAAGTCACCAACAAATAAAACTTTTTCTTTTGTTTTAAGAGGAAGAATCTTGTTTCCATTTTTAAGTAAAACCATTCCTTCATCCGAAACTTCTTTTGCAATATCATGATTTTTCTTAAAATCGCACTCGTAATTTTCAACTCGTCTATTTTGCGCTTTCATAAGGGAATTTGCTAAGCAAAAAACTCTATCATTTATTACACTTTCATCAATTTTCCCATCATTTACCGCATGGATTAACATTTCGGGAGCTTTTTTACCACTACAAGGCATTTCAAGTTCTTCGCCAGCTAAGACTGCTAAATCTCTATGAGCGCATCCGCCCCAATCACTCACAAAAAACCCTTCAAATCCCCACTCTTTTCTTGCAACATCAGTCAACAACCACTTGTTATCACTCGAAAACACACCATTGATTTTGTTGTAACTTGTCATAATGGACATTGGTTGACTATTCTTAACTGCAATTTCAAATCCTTTTAAGTATATTTCTCTTAAAGCTCTTTCATCAACAACTTCATCGACCATTGATCTATACGTTTCTTGATTGTTACAAGCAAAATGTTTTAATGAACAACTGACACCATTTTCCTGAATACCTTTAATATACTCACTTGCCAATAAACCACTAACATATGGATCTTCAGATATATATTCAAAATTCCTACCACATAATGGGCTTCTTTTAATACAAATTCCAGGTCCTAAAACCATGTCGACATTGTAATGTTTAGCTTCCTCGCCCAAAGCATGTCCGAATTTATATGCCAATTCTTTATTAAAGGTTGAACCTAAAACAACGTTTGTTGGAAAGGCAGTTGCTTTAACAGATTGTTCTTCTCCTATTCCACTTCCTTTTAAAACCTTTCTAATCCCATAAGGCCCATCAGTCATTAAAATAGATTTTAATCCAAGTTTTTTAAGTTCTAATGTTTCCCAATTATTAACGCCACTCAAAAAATAGCATTTTTCTTCTAATGTTAATTTTTCAATATCTTTTCTTTCCATTATGTTTTACCTTCCAATTATAATTTTAATATTTTTTACACCCATAAAGAAGAAAAATAAAAATATGTTCTTTTAAAATGTATAATATTAATGTTGAAACGAGGAAGCAAAAATGGAGTATGAAAAAACAGAGATGATTAGCGCTATTAGAAGAAAAATAGGCCTAGTGATTTGTCTAACAACTTTCATTTTGTTTTTAATATTAGATGGTACTTATTTTGCATATAACTACTTTATTTTAAAATATGATTTTCAAGTTTGTTTAATGAACATTATTCCATTGTCAATTTGTTTATTTGTTGCATGGATTTTGGTATTCATTTTAAGTGTGTCTTTATCAAAAATGATTATTAAACCAATTTTAAAAGCAGATAAAGACAAGGAACAATATATTGCAAAAATTAAAAATAATATTAAAACTCCTATAAATAACATAAAAGAAAATGCTTTAACATTAAAAAGCACAAACGAAAAAAATAAATGGGTTCAAAACATTTTAAACGAAACAAATAATATGTATTTAATTGTTGAAGATATTGGAAACCTAGATTCAATAGAACATAAAATTGAACAAGCTGAGCAACAAGAAGAAATTATTAAAGAAGAATTTGATTTAAGTAATTTAATTGAACAAA
>CAVGUA010000032.1:0-2979 GCA_963632335.1 Parabacteroides goldsteinii | reverse complement strand
TAACATAAAAGCCTGCAAAATAAAAGAGTTGTGTTCACGAATAATTAATATTCGGTATTAACTAACTTAATAGCCACGTTACAACTCTTGTAATAAATATAGCAGAAATTTGAAACAAATCAATTAAATCAATTAAAAATCTTATAAAAAGAAAAAGGTGATGAATTACTGCGTCAGTCGTTACCTACACAAACACCACCTAATATTTCTCTATACTGTGCAATACTGACTAATTAAGGAATTAATTAATCCATGCTGATAGATATGCAATTATTAAATCATAAATCAATTTAAAATAAAAGTGTCAGCTATGATATGGTATTTAAACACAACAATCAATGACACAAAAAATTTATAACATAAAAGCCTGCAAAATAAAAGAGTTGTGTTCACGAATAATTAATATTCGGCATTGGCTAACTTAATAGTCAGGTTACAACTCTTGAAATAAATATAGCAAAAAATGTATAAAAAGTAAAGTTCATGAAATGAATAAGTTTTGATAGTATACTAAAAAAGAAGGCGTATTACTGCGGAGTAATTAGCTCCACAACCGCCTTCAATAATTCTCTATACTGCGCAATCTGAATTAATCAGAGCTGATAGATATGAAATTATTAAAACAAAATTGAATTCAAAAGTAAATAGATTCACTGCTATCTTATGTTCAAACTTCAATATGATTATAAAAATGATTTGCTAAATATTCATAAATTACTTTATGAAATATTCACGTAAAGCAAATGTCAAAAGAATAAAGATTCATGAATTTAGACATTCATGTGCTACTTATTTAATAAATGAAGATGTAGACCCAAAAGATATTGCATCCTGGTTAGGTCATTCTTCCGTAGATACAACTTTAAGAGTTTATGCTCATTTATTACCATTAAGAAAAGAAAATGTTAAAAAAGCTTTTGATAAAAGAATTTAATTTCAATTCTAGGGAATTATAAATTGATATTTATATTGGTTAGAGGGAGGTCTAGAGGAAAAAGTGTGAAGTTGCATAATTGTTATAAATTACTTATAATTTATTTGCTTATAAGCGAAGCAAGTATACTTATGATTTGAAGTATACAAACAATTAGTTTGAGTGTTAGAACTGCGATTTCTAACACTTTTTTATTTTGTTTCTTCATAAAAGTCCTCCAAAATAAATAAGCAAAATTTACTTTTGCTAAAATAAAAATGGAGGGGTTTTAGGAAGAACAAAAAGGGAATTGATATTAAATTCTGATACAATTGATACAATTTTTTGACTAGTAGAAATAAAAAAACATCGATTGCATCGATGTTATTTTCAATTGGTGACCTGTACGGGATTCGAACCCATGAGTGTATGCGTGAAAGGCATATGAGTTAAGCCGCTTCTCCAACAGGCCAAAGTTTGGCGCTGACCATAGGACTCGAACCTACAACCGATCGGTTAACAGCCGATTGCTCTACCATTGAGCTAGGTCAGCGCATGCGTTTTAAAACGCTCAATTAATATACCACAAAATAAGAGATTAAATCAATAATAATCTTATTTTATTTTATCTTTTCATCAATAAGTTTAATTAATTCCCCAACAGTCTTTAAATCTTTGAACTCTTCATTCTCAAATTTAATATTTAATCTATCTTCAAGATCAAGTAAAAATTCCATAACATCTAAACTATCAAGTCCATATGTATCAAGAGTTGCATCATTATCAATTACTTCAATATTTAATTTAGCTTTAATAAGATCTTCTGCTACTTTTCTTTTTTCTTCTGACATAACAATAATTCCTTTCGACTTTTAGTATTATAACATTAATCGAAAAAGAGCGATATAAATATATCGCTCCTCATTAATCAAAAATAGTTTGATTAGAAGGTTAATAAATCTGAATTTGAGATGATTGAATCATCCACTGCTGCTTTAGATGGATCTACTGGCGTAATTTCTTTTCCATCTATTTCTGAAACACTTGTAGCAACATTTTTTGCTGAAGCTTGAAAAGCATATAATAACATGCCACCTACGGCTCCAAATACTGCAACGACTAATACGATCCCTAATAATTGACCTTTAATTTCTGACATTAATTTTTTCTCCTTTTCTAAATTGTTTGAAATTATTGATAAATATTGATAACTGCGAATCTTTTGATTCTTAACTTAATAGTGCTATTGGAAATGACGATCGGTGAGTAATCTTTTTCCAATATGTAGCCATAGTTCGTGCCCTCCTCATATGATTTTTCTTCTATATTTGTATCGATTGGATATACATTTAAACCATAATTATCTTTATATTTAGACTTTAATGATGAAGTAAGATATCCATTTCTACTTATTTCATAACTAATTGATGTTGATAAAGCATCCATATTTGTATAACTATATTGAATTGAAACAAGATCAGCCCCAAACATAAAGCATATAAACATCATGAATATTCCAAGCATTGCTCCAAGTTTATTACTCATAGAATTTCTCCAATTAAATTAATAATTCCATAAACTAAGATGATCATAATTAATCCACTACCAATAAGACTTGAAGTAATAAATGTATCAAACTTATTTAATCTTGTTTCAGAATTTGCTTTATTAACCCTTAACTTAAAATTTTCAAATATTGTTGTAAATTGATTGATGTAACTTATGTTATTTCCGTTTTCAACCATTTCATAAATTGAAATCATAATATCTTCAATTAATTTCATTTTGAAATTTGCTGCAAATCTAATAAATGGTTGAATTGTTTTATCTTTATCTATTTCAGCAATTAATCCTTCTACATAAGGTTTAATGTTGTCACTTGCAAACTCTAAGGTTTTATTTAAAGCTAAATAAACACTCTCTCCATTTGCGATATAAATCCTAAAGAAGCCAAAATAATTAATGAATGCATCAATACTATTTCGATCTATCTCTTGTCTTTTTTTAGAATATTTATAATAAAAACTAAATACATAAATCGCCATCAACATAAACCCAAGACCAAT
>CAVGUA010000031.1:0-7843 GCA_963632335.1 Parabacteroides goldsteinii | reverse complement strand
GAAGATACTCTTATTTATGATTCAAGAAAAAATTATTTAGTGAATGTAAAGAAGTTTATCTTATATATTAAAGATTTAACAACAGAAAACAAAAATTATTATTTATTATTGGATGAGATTCAATTGCTAGATAAATTTGTTATGACTTTAAACGGTTTTTTAACGCATTCTAATTTTGATGTATATGTAACAGGTTCTAATTCTAAAATGTTATCTAAAGATATCATAACTGAATTTAGAGGAAGGGGAGATCAAATCCATGTTTATCCTTTGTCTTTTAAAGAATACTTTAATGCTGTAAATAAACCTTTTGATGAAGCTTATTTTGAATACCAATATTATGGTGGAATGCCTTATGCTTTAAATACAAATAACGAAAAAGATAAAGAACAATATTTAAAGAATTTATTTTCTGAAATCTATTTAAAAGATATTACTGAAAGAAATGAAATAAAAGATATTGATTCTTTTGAAAAGTTAATGGAAGTACTAGCTAGTTCAATTGGATCTTACACCAATCCAACAAACTTAGAAAATACATTTAAAAGTAAAGAAAAAATTAGTTATAATCACACAACAATAAAGTCTCATATCGAATATTTAAAAAATTCTTTTTTAGTCTCTGAAGCAATAAGATACGACATTAAAGGGAAAAGATATATTGGCTCTAATTCTAAATATTATTTTACTGATATTGGATTAAGGAATGCTTTAATTAATTTTATGGAATCAGAACCACCTCATATAATGGAAAATATTATATATAACGAATTAATTAAAAGAGGATATAATGTTGATGTTGGAGTTATAGAAATTAATGAATTAAATAGAGAAGGAAAATATGCTAAAAAACAATTAGAGACTGATTTTGTTTGTAATAAGATAAATGAAAAAATATACATCCAATCAGCATATTCTATGGAAACGCTTGAAAAGACTATTCAAGAGAAAAAATCATTGCTCAATATTAAAGATAATTTTAGAAAAATAATTATTGTTAAAGATTTTATACATAAATATTTTACTGAAGAAGGAATAGAAGTGATTAGCTTAAAAGATTGGCTACTAGAGTAATTTTCTGATAATAAAAATAATTTGCAAGAAATTGAATCTTGATATTAAAAATATAGTTTAAGAAATATTTTAAATACGACATTCTGATTAATTTCTCAACATTATAGCAGTGCATTTGATTATCCATTTATTTAAGATGTTTCACAAATAGTAGGTTCTCCATATTTACGCTCTACAATATTTACTAATTGCTTTTTGTCATGGTGCTTTTCTAGATTTAACGAGCATTTAATGATTTTTCTTTTGTCTTAATAACACCATTTTGTTTTCGTTATCATTTCAACTAATAAAATTCTAAACCTATAAACAGTAGAAAATATAAGGAAATGCAAAAATAAAATGAGACTTATTTTGACATTCTTTGTCAAAAGTAGTATCATTTCATTGAAAAGAGATTTACCATGTTTGTAGATGATTTAAAGAAAAATTTTAAGGAAAATGAACCTATTTTTATAGAAGATATTTTAGAAGCCTTAGAAGAATATTCTAGAGCTACTATTTTTCGTGATATTGCAAAAGCAAAAGAAAATGATGAACTAAAGCAATATTCTAAAGGTATATATTATCTTCCAAACGACAGAGATTATTCATATCTTACTGATTCAGAAGTCATCGAAAAAAAGTATATTGCAGATAATGATGATGAATATGGAATGTATACAGGTATCCAACTACTTAATTATTTTAATGTAACAACACAAATGCCTGCAGTTCTTGAGATAGTAACAAATAAAGAATCTACAAGAAAAAGAGAAATAACTATGAATGGCAAAAAATATATCTTGAGAAAACCTAGAACGACAATTAATAAAGATAATTTTAATGCTTATCAAATAATGGAATTAATGAATAATCTTGATAAAGATGAAGAACTTGAAGAATTAGCAAAGGAAACAATAGTTGAATATATTAGCGATAACAATGTCTCCAAAAATGATTTGTTAAATATGTGTTGTTTTTTTCCTAGCAAAGCAAATAAGAAATTAATAGAAAGTGGGGTATTAAATGAGATTAGATAAAAATACTACGGAATTTATAAAATATATAAGTGATGTTTCAAGAGTTACTGGTTTTAATGAATTTTTAATTGAAAAAGATTATTTTGTAACTCTCCTTTTAAATGAATCAAACAAAGAAATAAAAGGATTAGTGTTTAAGGGCGGCACAAGTTTATCAAAATGTCACAAAATTATTGATCGTTTTTCTGAAGATATTGATTTAAGTTTAAATAATGATTTCTTTTCTCAAAAATATAAAAGAAATGCTGTCAAAATTATGGTTAATGTAATTGAAAATTTAGGTTTTATTTTGCTAAATAAAGATAAGATTCTAAAACATACGCATGGTACATATAATTGCTTTGAAATCGAATATCCAACATGTTTTAATTCTAAAATCAACAAACCAATTATTTTGTTAGAACTTGTTTATATTGAAAGAACTTATCCAACCTTGATTAAAGAAGCAAATTCATATATTGGAGAATTTTTAATTTCAAATAATTATGTTGAAGTTATAAACAAATATGAACTTGAACCATTTAAAATAGAAGTCCAAGCTTTGGAAAGAACTTTTGTCGACAAAGTTTTTGCGATATGTGATTATTATGTTCTTAAAAAAGAAAGAAGAAATTCGAGACATATTTACGACATTTATAAAATATTAGGCGTCATAGATATATCAAACAAAGATTTAAAACCATTTATCGAAGAAATTAGAACGATAAGAAAGAAAAACAAGAATTGTGTTACTGCGCAAGATAATGTTGATATTAATGAAATTTTAAAAGAAATAGTTGAGTCAAATTATTACAAAAAAGATTATGAAAAAGTAACTTCATTACTTGTAACAAAACCTATAAGTTACAATGAAATTATTACTTGTATTCCAAAGATTATTGAAAGTAAGTTATTTGAAAAATAATCTTCTTTAAAAGAGTGTGCAATTGATTATTCAACATTTTTAAAAGTTTTTTGATAATATATTGATTAGGAGAATGGCAACAAATGATTGAGTTAGGAATTATAGGTCAAGGAGCGGGTGCATTATTTTTATGTTTGGCCCTAAGTAGTTATTGTAAAAATATAAAAATCACAGTAATTGATAAAAATGAAAAGATTTTTAAAAAGTTATATGCTACTGGAAATGGTCGATGTAATCTAGGAAATTTCAAAGTTGAACAGCAAACTTTCAATAATGAATTTGCTTATAATCTCGTTCAAAAGCACGATATTAATTCTCTAATTTCTTTTTTAAATGATGCGGGTGTTTTAACTCGTATTATTGATGATACGCTAGTTTATCCTTATTCGCTTAGTGCAAAATCTTTTGTTGATTACTTAATTTCATACCTTAAAAAAAGAAATGTTAATTTTATCAATAGTGAAGAAATTATTGATTATAAATTGAATTCAAATGAAAAAATCAAAGTGATTTCAAGAAATAAGCACGAATTTATTTTTGACAAATTAATCATTGATACTGGTGGAAAATCATCCTTAAACTTAGGGACAGATGGATCATTTTTTGAAGTGCTAAAAAATCATGGTTATGAAGTATCTTTTTTATACCCTGGACTTGTTCCTATAAAAGTTAAAGAGAATATTAAAAATTTAGAAAATGAGAGATTAAAAGTTGAAACTTCTTTAATAAATAATGATAAAGAATTATATAAAGAATATGGTGAAGTAATATTTAAAAAAGATGCTTTAAGCGGAATTGTTATGATGGATTTTTCTTCTATTATTGCAAGAAACTTTGATTCTATTGATGGCGCATTAATTAAACTCGATTTATTTAAAGATTATTCTAGAGATGATTTATATAAATTATTTAAAAAAGACAATAATGATAAAGTTCCATTTTTATATGGATATTTTTCCAAGAAGGTTGCTGATTATATTTATAAAGAATCTAATATTTTTAATAAAAATAAAGTGCTTGGCGATTTTGAAATTAAATTAATAATTTCAAATGTAAAAGAATTAACTTTTTCTTTTAAAGAACTTTATCCATTTAGTTCCTCGCAAGTTACTGTAGGCGGTGTTTTATTGAATCAAATTAATAAAGTAAATTTTGAATCTTATAAAGAAAAAAATGTATACATAATTGGTGAAGCTTTAAATCTTGATGGGCTTTGTGGAGGTCATAATATTTCATTATGCTATGCTGAAGCAATGGAAGTTGCTAAAGATATTAAAGAAAAGTTATAAATAATAATTAGATATTTCTAAAGTTTCTAAATCTATTTTCTTGAATTGATAAGTTAATTTATTATTATCTTTTTCATCGATGTTAATTATTAAAAACGTTCCAAAATTAGTGGATCTTGGTCTACATAAGCTTCCTGGATTAAAAATATAAGTGTTATTTATTTTTGTAAAATATGGGATGTGTGTATGGCCGACAATAAAAATTGCTGCCCCTTCTTTTTTAATGTAATTTAAAGTGTCATTGATAAAAAAGTAGTTATTTCCGTGCTCCATATGCAATTTTCCAATCGGTGTATTTATATCAATTTTTTGTGGTGCTTCATAACTATAATCACAATTGCCTTTAACATATCGATATAAATACATCATATAATCTGGAATTTGGTAATCGCCAGCATGTAAAAATAAATCAGCATCTTTATTTGTTTCGTAAACTCTATTTAAAAACAAAGTATCTCCATGTGTATCACTTACTACAACAATTTTCATATAACTATTATAAAGATGTTTGTGTTTTATTGTTATTTGTTATTTTAAATGTAATTAAAATCATTGTTACAAGTAAAACAATAAAAATAATTATATAAAATGGCATGATATAGAAACCAAAAGCGTTTCCAATTAAACCAAATAGTGGTGGCATAAAAGTAGATCCAACATAAGCGCTGGCCATTTGAATACCAATAATTGCTCCTGAATTTTCTTTTCCAAAATTGAAAGGAGTAGAGTGGATTATGCATGGATAAATTGGTCCACATCCAAACCCAATAACGATAAAGGCAACAACAGCAACTATATAGGAATCAATTGGTAGTAATAAAGTTAAAACGCCTAAACTTAATATAGTTGCACCAATTAGAATCATTTTTTTATCACCTAATTTATCAGTAATAAAACCACTTACGAATCTTCCTGAAGTTATACCTATAAAAAATAAAGAAGCAAAAGTTGCTGCTTGTTCCTCTGATATTCCTCTAACTTCAACAAAATAAGTGCTTGCCCATTGCATGGCGGTTGATTCAAGAGCGCAATATGCAAAAAATCCTAGAAGTAAAAATGGAACCCCCTTAATTTTTATAGCTTGTAATATGCTTACATTCTTTTTTTCTTCTCTTGTTGGAGCTTCATTTACTTTCCAAACAGGTAAAGTTATAAGAAGCAAAAGAGCAATGCTGAGTTGGATAAAACCAACGATTTTATATCCATTATTCCATGATGATGTACTTAATGCATAACCCATTACAAATGGACTAGCGATTGTGCCTACTCCCCAAAAACTATGTAACCAAGCCATATGTTTAGCTTTGTAATGAAGTGCAACATAATTATTTAATGCTGCATCAATTGCACCGGCCCCTAATCCATAAGGAATTGCGAATAATATTAGCATCCAAAAGGTATTTGAAAAAGAAAAACCAAAAAGAGCAATAACGGTTAAAAATACACTCGCAACAGTTACAATTCTAGTTCCAAATTTAGTTGTAAGTTTGTTTGATAAAAGACTAGAAACTATGGTTCCACCAGAAATCACCATGGTTACAATTCCCATATACGAAATTGGAACATTTAGTTCGTTATGCATAACTGGCCAACCAGAGCCGAGTAATGAATCAGGTAATCCTAGACTTATAAAGGCAATATAAATTAATATTAATAAGAAAATATACATATAAATTAAATTCAAAATTGAACATGCAAAATATACCATTTTATCTAATATTTTTCATTAGTGATGTTGAAATTGTAGTTATTATTTTGTTGTTTATAAAATCTATAAATAGTCTAAAATATTAAAGTATTGATTGGAGAAATATTATGGAAAAATATACGAAAATTATTGAAAAAGAATTGCCTGAAATAAATTGCAGAGCAACAATTTATAAGCACAATAAAACTGGCGCAAGAATAGCAACATTTGATACCGAGGACACAAATAAAGTTTTTGCAATTACTTTTAAAACACCTGCTATTAATTCAACTGGCGTTACGCATATTATTGAACATAGTGTTCTTTGTGGAAGCAAAAAATATCCTTTAAAAGATCCTTTTGTTGAACTATTAAAGGGAAGTTTAAATACTTTTTTAAATGCATTTACATATCCAGATAAAACAATGTATCCATGTGCATCTAAAAACGATAAAGATTTCAAGAACTTAATAGATATTTATCTTGATGCTGTTTTCTTCCCAAGAATGTATACATGCAAAAATGTATTTCTTCAAGAAGGGTGGCATTATGAAATCTTCAAAGAAGATGAACCAATAAAATATAATGGCGTTGTTTATAATGAAATGAAGGGTTCGTTTTCTAATCCAGATGATGTTTTAAACGAGTCAATCATGAATGGAATTTTCAGCGATACAACGTATAAATATGTTAGTGGAGGAAATCCAGATAACATTGTTGATTTAACTTATGAAGATTTCATTAATTTCCATAAGAAGTATTATTCTCCATCGAATTCTTTCATTTTCTTGTATGGAAAAATGGATATGGAAGAGAGACTTGAATATCTTGATAAGGAATATCTTTCTAAATTTGGGAAAATTGATATTAATCCAGTAATTGAAGAAAGTAAGCCATTTAGCGGATTAAAAGAGGAAACAATTTTTTACCCAATTTCAAGTGAAGAAAATCTTGAAAATAAGACAAACCTTGCAGTTTCATATGCTTTAACAAGCGCTTTAAATATTAAAGAAGATATTGCTCTTGATATTATTGATAGAATATTAATTAATTCACCAAGTGCCATCTTAAAAGAAAGATTATTAAAAGCTGGTATTGGTGATGATATTAGTGGTGGTAATCAAGGTGGAATTAAGCAAAGTTATTTTGCAATAATTGCTAAAAATACTGAAGAAAGCAAAAAAGAAGAATTATTGAAAATAGCTCAAGATACTTTTGTTGAACTTGCGGATGGCAAATTAGATCATGAAAGTGTTTTAGCATATTTAAATAATTTTGAATTTAGAGTTAGAGAAAATAAGTTTTCAGGATATCCTCTTGGATTAAAAATAATTATGAATTCTATGGATACGTGGCTTTATGATGATTCTAATCCATTTGGTAAACTTAATGTTCTTAATTATTATGAAGAATTAAAAAAGGATTTAGAAAAAGGATATTTTGAAGAATTAATTAAGAAATATTTGGTTAATAGCGAACACGAATATTTATTAATTCAAAAACCATCTAAAACAATTCAACAAGAAAAAGAAGAACAACTTAATAAAAAATTAGAAGATTTTAAAAATAGTTTATCTAAAGATGAAATTAAAGAATTAATCAATATGAATGAATCTCTTAGAGAATATCAATCAGCTCCTGAAAGTATTGAAGCAATTAATTCATTACCACATTTAAGTCTTGAAGATTTAAAAGATAAACCAGATGATTATAAATGCGAATTATTAAAGTCTAATTATGATTTCTATTTTAGTAAGCAATTTACAAACGATGTTATTTATGGAAACTTTTTGTTTAAAGTTAATGGCATATCTTATAAAAAAGCTAGCGAATTAAAATTCCTTACTGAATTATTATCTAAATTGCCAAC
>CAVGUA010000030.1:0-6313 GCA_963632335.1 Parabacteroides goldsteinii | reverse complement strand
ATTATTGCCCTTATTTTGTGCAGCTAAATCAATTGCATTAATAATATCTTTAACCATGAAGGTTCCATAAATATTTGCAAAAGATGAAAAACATATTAAAAAGAATACTATGATTAGTAGTGGAATAGAACTTTTGTAATACTTTAATAAACGTAAAAATACCTTACTCTTTTTCATATTACGCACCTCTCTTTTGTGATTTAACCATGTCTTTATAAACTTCGTCAACTTTGATTAAATCTTCACTGGTTCCAATGTTTTCAAGTTTTCCTTCATTTAAAACAATGATTTTATCAGCATCTTCAATAGTTGAAATTTTTTGAGAAATAACAATTTTAGTTGTGTCTAAAAGATTATTTTTAAGGTTGCTTTTAAGTGTTGATTCAGTGACTCTATCAAGGGCACTAAAACTATCATCAAAAATAAGAATTTTAGGTTTTGCAACAATTGCTCTTGCAATACAAAGTCTTTGACGTTGTCCGCCAGAAACATTCGTTCCACCCTCACTTATTTCAGTGTTGAAACCATTATCTAAATGATTAACTATAAAATCATAACAACAAGCAATTTTACAAGCTGCAATAACTTCTTCCATTGAAGCATCTGGATTACCAAATCGTAAATTTTCAAGAACAGTTCCTTTAAAAAGCAAAGGTGATTGAAAACAAAAACCAATATTTTTATGAAGTTCAAATTCTGAATATTCTTTAATGTTATTTCCAGCAATTAAAATTTCACCTTTTGATGCATCATAGAATCTATCAATTAAATTAACTAATGTTGATTTCCCTGAACCAGTTGGACCAATAATTCCAACAAATTCTCCTGATTTTATATCTAAACTAATATCATTTAAAACATAGTTATCTTGTTTTGAAGAAGATCTATAGTAAACATTTTTAAATGAAACATCACCATTATCAATTTTAAGTTTAGAATCATTATTGAATTGTAAATCGATTTCTGTATCTAATAATTCACAAGTTCTAATAACAGAAGCATCAGCTTTATTTACGCTTGTTAAACCATTATTAATCATTCTAAATGCACCTAAAGATTGATTTAAATATGTTAAGAAAGCGGAAATATTTACGGTAGTTACCATATATTTTTCATCTATGACAAAAATACCACCAACATATAAAATAATTACGATAGTGGAGAAAACTACTAAATTTAATACAGGCATACTTAAAGCAGTCATTGAGTATGATCTATTTGAAACTACTCTTAAAGTGTTATTTATTGAATTAAATTTTGAAATTTCATAATCTTCTTTAACATAAGATTTAATTGTTTTAACGTTTTTAATGGCTTCTTGTGTATCTTGATTAAGTAAATCTGTTTGGGCTTGCATCTCTTTATATCGAGGTCTAACGTTTTTAATTATAATTGCATAAATGAAGCATAAAATAATCATTGGTCCAAACAAAAATGCTGCTAATTGTGGAGATATAATTAAAGTAAAAATAATAGAACAAATTAATAATATTGGAGCTCTAATAAGAGGTCTAAAATTTGCACAAAATGTATTTTGAATAATTTGATTATCATCGGTAAGTCTAGTTATTAAAGAAGATTGTCTTAAATTATCAATATTATTAAAACTAAAATCTTGAACTTTTTTATATGTTTCAAGACGTAAATGTGCGCCAAATTTTCTTCCGGTATTTGCAACATATCTTGCACTTAAAGTTCCAAGAATAAATGCTAAAACAGCGCATACAATCATAATAGATGCAATCATGATTAAATTATCAAGATCAATTTGATATTGATGATTATTATCTTGATAGACACCTAAAGTTAACAAATAATTCATTAAAAAAGGAACAAACATTTCTAAAGATGCTTCGACAATAGTTAAAGAAATAGCTAAAATAAGTTCTTTTTTAAATGGTTTAATATATTGAAATAATTTGTGATAATATCTAGTACTTTTTTTCTTTTTCATAACGCAAACATTATATAAAAAAATGTGTTTAAAAAACACATTTAAAACAAAATTTTTAATCTTTATTTTATTCGCCTAATGGATTACCATTTCCATCAACAACAACACTACCAACTAAAATAATAATACCATCAATTAATGACCAAATAGCGCCTACGCCAATAAAGGCTAATAATAATTGGGCAACACCAATTCCTATATAACCTAAATATATTCTTCCAATACCTGGAAGGAAAATATTTAATAAACCACCAGCCAATCTACTCTTTTTATTAGTACCATCAGTATAAACAGTTGATTGAGAAGTTGTATTTTCATTTGGATCTGTTGGGCATCCGCAATTTGGACAATATTTAACATCTTCTGGAATTTCTTTTCCACATTTTCTACAAAACATATTTGTTTCCTCCTAACTCCATAATTATATTCTTAAAGTTTAGGTATTAATATAAGAATTATATAAAATTGATGAATTATTCGAATAAGTCACTCCATTCACTCCATGGCAATGGTTCTAAAAGAGGTTTAACTTTTCTAATAAATAAGTTTCCTCTATCTACTAATTCTTTACTAATTTCCGTCATTGTCTTATCTGATTTTGTGCCATCATCATATTCTATAAAATAACGTGGAAAAGCATATGTTTCTTGTAATATTAGTTTGTTATATGAATCATCAAATATTATTCTATACCAACCAATACTTTGGTATCCTGAGCCAATAGAATCTTCAAAGTCGATTCTATCATAATTACTATTAACAATATCTAATAATAATTGTTTTGCTTCTAAGCCTAAAGAACTATCAATATATGTCTTTTTATACAAATAGTCATATGGATCAGGTCCATCCTTGTGTTTAGATACATAAACAAGATATTTTTCGCAATCAAAATTAAATTTAGCTTTTCCACATGATGGCAAAAGTAATAAAGGTAATAATAAAAAGATATATTTTGATTTCACAAATATTCCTCTTTTATTTAATTATAATTTTAAAAGTTTTAATAATATTTGCTTTTATATTTATTAAAGACATCAAATACAAAATTGTTTAAAACATATTCTTTAAAATACTATTGTTGATAGTCTACTAGATATTTATAATTTTAGATAGTTTTATGAAAAAATATCTTGTTTTATGTGATTTAGACAATACTTTATTAACTAATGAAAAAGAGATTACAAAAGAATCAATCGACTTTATTAAGGAATTCAAAAGATTAGGGAACATATTTTGCATTGCAACAGGTAGACCATATCAAGGAGCTTATAAATATTATGAGCTTTTAGGAAAAGATAGTGCTTATGTTTGCGATAATGGTTGTTCAATACATTTTAAAGATGAACCTCCTGTATTTTTTGGAATTAATATAGGTATTTTTAAAGAATTAATGCATAAACTAATTAATATAGATAAGTGCATTTTTGTTGTAACAAATAATATTGTTACATATTCACATAACTACGATTTGGTTCCAGATTTTTTAAAACATAACGAATTAAACAATATTAAAAACATCGAAAATGATTTTGATAATATGGAGGATATACCTTTAATTATAAATTTGTATTTAGAAGAAAAATATTACGATGAATGCGTAACTATTTTAGATAATTATAAAGAATATATTCAATATACATATTGGGGTAATAACGATAGTGTTTGTGCCTTTGAGATTAGAGCTATTAATGGATCTAAAGGAAATGCATTAAAATATTTAAAGAATAAATACAATATAAAAGATGATCATACAATTGCTTTTGGCGACCAATTAAATGATATTTCAATGCTTAAAGAAGCTTATTATGGTGTAAGTATGATTAACGCTAGTGATGAAGTAAAAAATGAAAAAAATATGTGTCAGATTTTGATTGTAATAATAATGGTGTAGTCGAATTTTTAAAGAAATATAAGTTATATTAATTATTTTCTTTAATAGAACACTAAACTTTATTATTTCACTTTATATTTACTTAAAATCTTTATAAAATATGTATGGTTTCAAAAGGAGAAAATTTATGTCAAAAACATATCAATTAGTTTTAATTAGACATGGTGAATCAGAATGGAATAAATTGAATTTATTTACTGGTTGGACTGATGTTGAATTAAGTGAAAAAGGTGTTCAAGAAGCTTCGAATGCAGGCTTACTTTTAAAGAAAGAAGGATTCCACTTTGATGTTGCTTATACTTCATATTTAAGAAGAGCAATCCATACTTTAAATCATGTTTTAGAAGGAATGGAAGAAGAATATATTCCAGTTATTAAATCTTGGAAATTAAACGAAAAACATTATGGTGCACTTCAAGGCTTAAATAAAGCTGATACTGCAGCAAAATATGGTGATGAACAAGTCAAACTTTGGAGAAGAAGTTATGATGTACCAGCTCCAGCAGTTGAAGAAGATGATCCACGTAATCCAGCATTACAAGCTCCATATAAAGGAATTGATTCAAAACTTTTACCACGTACTGAATGTTTAAAAGATACAGTTGAAAGAGTTGTTCCATATTTTGAAAGCGAAATTAAACCTCAAATTTTATCTGGCAAGAATGTTATTATTGCCGCTCACGGAAATAGTTTAAGAGCTTTAGTTAAATATTTAGAAAATATTAGTGATGAAGATATTATTTCACTCAATATTCCAACAGGTGTTCCACTTGTCTATGAACTTGATGAAAATTTAAAAGTTCTTGGAAAGAGATACTTAGGCGATCAAGCTGCTATTGAAGCTGCCATGAATGCAGTTGCAAATCAAGGAAAAGCAAAGAAATAGTTAAAAGAAAAAAGCAGAAAAATAGAAACGTTAAAAAGTTTAAAATTTTAACGTTTTTTTGTTGTTTTTTTATTTCTATTAAAAGTGACTACATTTTCATTTTTTTCTTGTTATTATTTTTTAATAGCAAAATATTTTTTCCTTTCGCTATCATTTTTAAATTTTTTGCTTTTTAATTTATTTAATTTCTTCGAACCAAACATATGACGCTCCATTTTTATTTTTTAATAAATATTTTTTCAAAATCAATTAAATCATTCAAATCTTTTTCTGTAATATTAGCTTTATCATTTGATATAGTGATATCACGTACGGATGATAACTTAATACAATGAATTTCATCTTTTAAATTTGTATAACCAAAAATATAATTTTCAGTTGTTTTTGGTTATACAAATACATCAATTGGAACAATATTATAAAATTCATTATTTTTTAGATAGATTATAGAATACCTATAATCTTTAATTGCTTTAAGTAAGGTCTTTTTATTTTTATAAATAAAGAACAATTCTCTTTGAAATAGTGGCCTTGAAGCATATTCATATAAAAGTGTTTTTATGTATCTAGAAAATGTAACATTATATTTTTGAAGAAACTCATTTTGTATTTTAAGAAAATTTATTTGATTTTCTTTGTTTATTCTTATCTGAATGTTAACTTTTGCATCTTCACTTATATCAAATGTTTTTAGGTAAACATTATAAATATTGTCTTCAATTAATTTAACTTTTTTATTATCATTAAAAGTATGAAAAAGAAAATTACCGCACAAACAATAAAAATTTTGTTAGAGGTTGCCAAAAAGTATAATTTAGAAATAACCAAAGAAAATATTCTGGAGATTTTGGATTATTTAGACTGTGAGATCACAAGTTATGTAACACAAATAGAAGTTGAAAATAATCATGATATAAAATTAAAAGAAGAACTATCTCATTTAGATGATGCTGTAGATGAACTTGTTGATTTTTCTATCGATGATATTTACGAACAGATTAAGTCATATAAATAGGTATTTATGGAAAATGAAATTATTTTAACAAACATGGTCATGATTTATGATGAAGACAAAATTCTAGTGCAAAATAGAATTGCAAAAGACTGGCCAGGAATTAATTTTCCTGGTGGACATGTTAAATTTAATGAATCAATCGAAGAATCATGTGTTAGAGAAATTAAAGAGGAAACTGGATTAGATATCTCAAATCTTCATTTTTGTGGTTTTTATGAGTGGAACATTATAAAAGATCACAAAAGACATTTAGCTATGTTATATAAAACTAAAAATTATAGTGGTGTACTTAAATCGTCTAGTGAAGGCAAAATGATGTGGATTAAAATTTCTGATATTTCCAAATTTCAACAATCAACAGATTTTGATAAAGTATTAAAAGTCATGCTCGATAATTAATTTGTAAGCGTAAAATAATCCGCCGTAATAAAAAAGAACCCTGGGATTCGATTCCAGGGCTTTTAAATTTTAAATTTCTTTTGCATTTTTTCCGACCAGGGAAGATAAGGCGTTACATCTTTAATTGGTTTTGTTCCAAATTCATTAAACAAAAATTCCAAATAT